>DVGE01000303.1 GCA_018712885.1 Candidatus Pullichristensenella stercoripullorum
AAAAAAGAAATCGGAAGCAATTTTTGCTTCCTGCGTCAGCTGCACTTGCATCCTGCGGTCACTTACGTCCATGTAAGCTCCCTTGGATGCAAGTTTGCTTCCTTGGGGTGGATTTGCCGAGCCCTACGGGATCGTCAAATCCAGTCGCCTTCGGCGACAAATTTTGCCAGCGGCAAAATTTCCTTGCTTGCAAGCTTTCTCAACGCTCTGCCAGTCTGTTGACTTTGTCAACATCCTGAGCGGCGGGGAACTGGCGTTCCCCGCCGCCTATGGATGGGATCAGAGCACCCGGCGTCCCCAGGAGAAGACGCGGTTGTAATAACCCTCGCTCAGGTCGGAGATGATGACTTCGCCCGCGCCGGAGGAGGCGTGGATCATCTTTTTATTGCCCAGGTAAATGCCCACGTGGTCGGACAGGTCGCTGTCGGACACGGTATTCATGCAGACGATGTCGCCGCGCTGCAGGTTGTCCAGCCCCTCGATCTTCGTGCCGGAATTGTAGCCCTGCATCTGCGCCGAGTGCGGGAGAGACACGCCCACCTGCTTGTAGCAGTAGAGCGTCAGGCCCGAGCAGTCGTACTTGCTGGTGCCGGAAGCACCGTAGACATAGGGCTTGCCCAGCTGCTGCTGCGCCACGTAGATGACGTACTCGATCTTCTCCGCGCGCGTGGGGTTATCCGGCAGGTGGTCCTGCGTGGAATCGCCGCTGCCGGAGGAGGAACCGCCGCCGCCGCTGCCCGCGTCGGGCGCGGTGGAGGGGTTCTTGGGCGCGTTGTTGCTGTACAGGGCGCGCAGCGTCGCCGCGTCCGCCGTGCCGGTGGCGCTCAGGCCCGCGGCGGTCTGGAACAGCTTCACGGCCGAGGCGGTGGTGCTGCCATAGTCGCCGTCCACGCTGGAGGCCTTGGAGAGATAACCCTTGTAGTAGAGGCGCGTCTGCAGGCGGGTGACGTTCTCGCCGGTGCTGCCATTCGTGAGCGTGAGGCTCAGAAGCGGGGACTCGGGCGCGTAGCCGCCGTAGAGCACGCGCTGGGTGGTCTGATCCGCCGTGCCGGTGGCGCTCAGGCCCACGGCGGACTGGAAGCGGGCCACGGCCGTCTTCGTCAGCGAGCTGTAGTTGCCCGCGGGCGCGCCGTCAAAGTAGCCCATCTTCTCCAGCGCCTGCTGCAGGACCAGCACCGCCGCGCCGGAAGAACCGTCGGAGAGCGTGGCGTAGCTGTTCTTGTTCAGGTGTTTGAGCAGCATGTAGCCGCGCTGATCGCCGATGCCCACATAGCCCCAGCCGGAGTCCGCGTCGTACTTATAGACGTTGACGTCCGTGCCGGCGGAGACGGTGACGTAGGCGCTGTCCTCCGAGGCGCTCTGGAAGAAGGGCGCCTTGGGGTAGATGACGGTGGCCGCGTACTTCACGGTATCGTCGTCCGGCTCGGGCTGCACCTGCGAGGTGGGCGTGAGGCCGGCGAGCTGGCAAAAGCCGTAGTTGCCGTTGGCGGAGCGCACATAGGCCCAGGTGCCGTTGTGGTCGACCACCGTCACCTGATCGCCGCGCTTGATGGTGGTGAGCACGGCGGAACCCGTGGATGCGGAGCGGTAGACGGTGAGGAAGTCCACCGTGACCGTAGCGGGCGTGCCGCCTTCAAACTGGGAATTGGCCTTCAGGCCCGAGAGCAGGCAGTAGCCGTAGACGCCGCCATCGAGCGTGACCATCGCCCAGGTGCCGTTCTGGTCGAGCACGGTCAGCTGCGTGCCGTAGCGCACGGAGCCGAGGTATTCGCCGCTCGTGGAGGGCGTGCCGTAGATGTCGAGCTTATCGACGACGACCGTAGCGGGCGTGCCCTCCCCTGCGGGGATGGTGGGCGCTGCCGTCGGGGCGGGCGTGGCGGTGCCGCCCTCGTAGGGGACGATGGCCGCCAGGTTCATGTAGCCCTCGGAACCGCCCGCGGAGCGCACATAGGCCCAGGTGGAGCCGTAGGCCAGCACCGTGAGCACGTCGCCGCGCGCCACACGGCCCAGCGCCGCGGCGCTGGTGGAGGCCGTCTCATAGACGGTGGTCTCGCGCACGACGATGCCGGTGCGCGTGCGCACTTGGCAGGATGCGTCGGGCATCACGCACTTCAGGGGCACGAAGCCCGTGCCGATGTAGGCCCAATCGTCGCTGTACGCGGTGACGGTGACCGCGGCGCCGGCGCTGAGCGTGGAGACGGCCTGCGCGCCGCTGCTCGCCTGCGCGTAGACGCTGGTCTGCGTGACGGCCACGGCGGCCATGTTGACGTTCTTAAAGCCGCTCAGATCGACGGTGGGCGTCTGCGTGGCGCTGCTCTCCAGCCGCTGCAGGGCGTGGAGGTTGCAGAAGCCGTACTTGCCCTGGGCGGTGATGTAGGCCCAGGCGTTCGTGCGCATCAGCACCGTCACCTGCTTGCCGGCGGCGAGCACGCCCTGATTCTCCGAAGACGTGGAGGGGCTTTTGTAGACATAGGTATCGGCGATGGCCACGGCGGGCACCGTTTCGGTGATCACGCCCTCAGCGTCCTCAAAGCCCTGGGAGGGCGCGGGCGTGGCCGTGGGCGCGATGATCTGCCCGGAAAGGCGCTCAATGCCGGAGAGGAGCACGTAACCGGTGACATTGTCCTCGGTGCGCACACAGGCCATGGCGCTGTTGCGGGCGATGACGGTCACTTCCTCGCCGGCGGCCAGCGTGGTCAGGCGCGTGTCCGCGGTGGAAGCGGTCTCGTAGACGGGGACCTGCCCCTTGGAGACGGCGGCGACGGTCTCGGCCGTCACAGAATCGCCAGGCAGCAGATAGCGCAGGGGCGCGAAACCGCTTTTGCCCGAGCAGGTGATGTAAGCCCAGTCGTCGCTTCGATAGGTGACGCTCACGCGCGCGCCCTTGGGCAGCGTGCCGACGGTGGAAGCGCCGGTATCCGGGCTGGTGTAGACGGTGAGCGTATCCGATACCGCGGTGGCGGTCATATTCACGCGCGTGAAGCCCTGCAGCGAGCCCTGCGAGGGCTGCTGGGTGGGCGCGGGATCCTGCTGGCCGTAAAGATCGTCCACCAGCATATAGCCGCCCAGACCGTTGCGCGCCACGCGCGCCCAGTCGCCGCTCACGGAGATGAGGTAGACGGTGGAGCCGGCGCTGACCGACTTATACTGGCTGGAAGTGTCCATTTCGCGATAAAAGCGCGCGCCGGAAGCCTGCACGCGGACCTGCTCGGCCACATCGCTGAGCGGCTGCATATCCGCCGTGCGCGCGTAGCCCGAACCGCCGGTGTCGAGATAGCGGAAATAGGCGACGCCGCCGCTGGTGCGATCCACGGCCACCACTTCGCCGCCCTCCAGCGTGCCGACTTGCCGGGACAGGCCGGGGTCCGCGTAGACCGCCATCACATCGGCGGTGACCACGGCCGAAACGCTCGCCGCAAACGCCGATTCCGGCAGGGAGAGCAGAAGAAAGACCATCGCCAGAAGCAATGGCAAAAGGCGCTTTCCTACCGTCTTTCTGCTTGCAACTATCATGGGCGCGTTCTCCTCGCTGTCTGCTTCCGAAGCGCATACGCCTCGGACTTATTGAAGGTATGTCTTATAAATACGACGTATGGGCAAAAATTCCTTCACATTCGCAATGTTAAATATATATGTCTGAAGTACTTTTGTAATACTTTTGAAATAATTTCACCGTATCGTCCAGATCGTGGAAAGGCGGCGTCACTGCGCGACGAATTCGAGGCCGTTGTAGACGTCCATCTCGCGCGTGCCGCTCAGACCCGCCAGCGAGCGGGTGGAGAGCACGCTGCCGGTGCGGAACACCAGGCCCAGGAAGGGCAGGTTCTCCGCCACGTACATCTGCACGTCGCTGTAGGCGCTGCGCATCTCCTCCTCGGTGACGGCGGTGAACGTGCGCGCCAGCAGCGCGTCCAGTTCGGCGCTGGACGCCCCGGAAAGGTTGACAGCGCCATCCGCGCCCAAAAGCGGGCGCAGGTTGGGCACTTCGCTGAGGTTGACGCCCATCAGCGCCAAATCGTATCGGCCGTTCCCCATGGCTTCGCGCACCTGGTCGATGGTGCCTGAAAGCACGGTGGTGGTGATGCCAATGGCGTTGAGGTTGGCGGCGATCTGCTCGGCGGCGGTGGTGCGCACGGAGGAGACGGAGTCTGTATAGGTGATGATGCGTATGTCCAGATCCTCTACCAGCCCGTCCTCGCCGAGGCGGGAGAGCTTGGCGGGGCTGGTGAGGTTCGTCCAGCCGGCCTCGTAGAGCAGCTGCAGGGCGCGCTCGGGGCTGTAATAGTAGATGGCGGACTGGCTCTCGTAGAGCCACGTGCCGGGCACGATGGGCACTTCGCTCTGCTGCGCCATTTCCAGATAGGCGTTGGAGACGAGCGTGGCGCGGTCGATGGCGTACATCACCGCGCGGCGCACGCGCACGTCGGAAAGCGGCGAAGAGGCGCTCAAATTGGGCACCAGCAATTCGTAGCTGGCGGTGGGATAGTCCGTAGCGGTGACCGTGCTCAGCCGGCGGTTGAAGGCCGCGGAATAGGAGCGCGTGGAAAGGGCGTCGATCGCGCCGGTCTGCAGCGCTTCCAGCGCCTCGGCGGTGGTGTAGTAGCAGAGGCCGACCACGCTTTCAATGTAGGGCTGCTGCTTCCACCACAGGGGATTGCGCTCCAGCCGCACCGAGACGCCGGGAACGTAGGATATGTACCAGTAGGGGCCGGTGCCGCGCGGCAGAAGGTCGGAAATGGTGCTGCGCTCCATCACGGGAAAGGTCATGGCGTAGAGCGTGATCATGCCCGCGTAGCGGGAGGTGACCTGCAATGTGTAGGCGTCCACGGCGGTCATGGACTCGATCATCGACAGCCGCGCCGCGTAGGGATTGCTCTCCGAAGCGCGCAGGGCCTCGAAACTGGCCACCACATCCTGCGCCAGGCACTCCATGCCGTTGTGGAACTGCACGCCCTGGCGCATGCGGAACGTCCAGACATTGCCCTCCACCGACCAGCTGTCGGCCAGCAGGGGCACGGGCTTTTGCGTTTCGTCCAGCTCGACCACGGATTCAAAGACGAGCTGGTTGAGGCTGACCATGTCGCGCTCGTTGCAGTGGACGGGGTTGATCTCCCCCGCCTCGCTCGCAAGATAGCCGACGACGAGGTCGGCGGAAAGCTCCTGCCCGCCGTCCATCTGCAAAAGCAGCTGCTGCGCCTCCTGCGCGAACGTGTCCGCCGGCGCCATCTCCGCGCGCGTGCCGCGGCCGAGGCACGCAAGCAGCGCCAGCGCCAAACACAGCGCCAGCGCCCGGCGCGGCCCCTTCGCCGCCTCAGTAAAGCTCTTGATAGTGCGCATAATTCTCCATGATCCTGTTGACATAGGTATCCGTGACGCTGGAGGAGATCACGGAAAGCGTCTTGCCGTCCTCGCTGTATTCGGGGTCCTGCAGCCACTCGTCCACGCGGCCCTGCCCCTGGTGATAGGCGGTCGAAGCCGTGCGCATGTCGCCGTCGTAGCGGTCGAGCAGAAAGCGCAGGTACCAGCAGCCGTAACGCAGGTTGACGGACGGCTCGTAAAGCCGCTGCGCGTCGAACGCCTCGTCCAATTTGCCGGCGATCCATTCGCCGGTAGAGGGCATGATCTGCATCAGCCCGATGGCGCCCACGGAGGAGACGGCCTCGGCGTCGAAGCTGGACTCGGCCAGCGCCACGGAAGCCACATACGCCGGGTCGAGGGAAAATTCCGCCGCCGCCTGCCGGATCTCGGCTTCGTAGCGCATCGGGTAGCGGTCAAAGAGCGGCGCGCCGCCGCGATGGATGAGCGCCCAAGCGCCCAGCGCGATCAATACCACGAGCGCCGAGGCCAGGACCGCGAGCATCGTCCTGCGCCGCTGCCGGCGACGGCGCGCGGCGCGCGCGCGGCGCAGCGGCGCGCTCTCCCCCGTCCTCCTGGCGGCGCGTTGCCTTTGTGTCATGCGTTCCTCCCCTGGAAGCGTTTATCCGAGCCGTTTGAGCACCTGCTGATACAGCGAAGCCAGCTCCGCCTGCGTCTTTTCCATGGGCCGCTCGGTGGGGATCACCTGCGTGGCCAGCTTTTCCTTTTCCTCGGCCGGCATCTGGCTCTGGATGCGGGCCTCGACCTGTTCGCGCTCCACGCGGTCGCGCATCATCACGCGCGCCACCTGCGTCTCCGGGTCGGCGGAGAGCACCCAGGTCTCGTCGCAGAGGGCGTCCATGCCGGTCTCGAACAAAAGCGGCACGTCGAGGATGACCACCTTGGCGCCCTCCTCGGCGGCGCGGTCAATGCCGCGCATGAGATCGCGCTGTATGCGCGGGTGGAGGATGGCTTCCAGCGCCCGCTTGCGCGCCGGATCGGAAAAGGTGATGTTCGCCAGCGCCTGGCGGTCGAGCGTGCCGTCCTCGCGGAACACGCCCTCGCCGAATTCGGCGCGGATGGGCTCGAGCGCCTCGCCGCCGGGCTGCGTCAATTCGTGCGAGACGGCGTCCGCGTCCAGGTGCACCGCGCCCAGCGAGGCCAGAAACTTCGCCGCCTCGCTCTTGCCAGTGCCGATGCCGCCGGTCAAACCGATGATGTAGGGTCTATTTACACTCACGCCAATTCCTCCCTACGGAAATGTCCGTCCTGAGCGGCACGCTCAGGCGCATAACCCCCTCCATGCACTCCTGAAGCAGGGCGCGCACGCGCCCGGCCTCGTCCTCGGGGGCTTCGACGATCAGTTCGTCGTGTACCTGCAAAATCAGGCGGGCGCGCAGATCCTGCGCGCGCAGCGCCTCGAAAACGCGGATCATCGCCAATTTGATGATGTCCGCCGCCGTGCCCTGGATGGGGCTGTTCATCGCGCAGCGCTCGCCGAAGGCGCGCACGTTGTAGTTGCCGCTTTTCAGTTCCGGCAAATAGCGCCGCCGGCCCAGCAGCGTGCGGGCGTAGCCGCGCTCGTGGCCGAGGCGCACGGCCTCGTCCATAAAGCGCTTGACGCCGGGATAGCGGGCGAAGTAGCGCTCCATGAAATTGCGCGCCTCGGCCCGGGAAACAGAGATGTTCTTCGCCAGCGTGAAATCGGAGATGCCGTAGACGATGCCGAAGTTGACCGCCTTGGCCGAGGAGCGCATCGCGGGCGTCACCGCGTCAAGCGGCACGCCGTAGACCTCGGCGGCGGTGCGGCTGTGGATGTCCTGCCCCTCCAGAAAGGCCGAGCGCATGGTCTCGTCGCCGGACATGTGGGCAAGCACGCGCAGCTCGATCTGCGAATAGTCCGCGTCCACCAGCACCCAGCCGGGGCGGGCGACGAAGGCGGCGCGGATCTCGCGGCCCACCTCCGTGCGCACGGGGATGTTTTGCAGATTCGGCTCGTTGGAGGAGATGCGCCCCGTGGCCGTGGCCGTCTGGTCGAACGAGGAGTGGACGCGGCCGTTTTCATCGCGCAATTTGATCAGCGCGCCCACATAGGTGCTGTCCAGCTTCTGGTAGCGGCGGTAATCGAGGATCAGCGCGCAGATGGGGTAATCCCCGGAAAGGGATTCCAGCACCTCGGCGCTGGTGGTGGCAAAGCCGCGGTTGGTCTTGCGCGGGCGCGGCAGGCCCAGTTTGTCAAACAGCACTTCGGAGAGCTGCTTGGGCGATTTGATGTTGAACGTCTCCCCCGCCAGCGCGTAGATCTGCGCCTCCAGTTCGGCGGCGCGGGCGCGGAAATCGCGGCCCAGCGCTTCGAGCGCGTCCGCGTCGATGAGGAAGCCCTCGCGCTCCATCGCGTAAAGCACACCCGCCAGCGGGCGCTCGATGTCGCGGTAGATGGCGGTCAGTTCGTCCGAGGCCAGCTTTTCCTCCTGCCAGGCGCGCAAGGGCCACAGCGAGGCGGCGGGACAGGCCGCGTCCCAGGGCGTGCCGGCGCTTTCGCAGAGGGCCTGCAGGTCAAAGGAGGGGCGCTGCGGGTCAAGCACGTAGGCGGCGAGCATAGTGTCAAAGGCGTCGCCTGCGGTCTCGGGCAAAAGCGCGCCCAGCGCCTTGACGTCGTAGAGCGCCTTGGGCGCTTTGGCGGCAAGCAGCGGCCGCGCGGCCTCAAGCGCTTCCGCCGCGCTGACGCCGGGGTCGATGAGGTCGCCGCCCAGGGGCATGCGCAGCCGCGCCGCGTCCGTGGCGGCGGAGAAGGCCGCGCCCACGTGCAGGGCGACATGATTGGCCGTGGCGGCCAGTTTGGCAAGGCGCGCGGCAAGGGCGGCGGCGTCCGGGGG
>DVGE01000304.1 GCA_018712885.1 Candidatus Pullichristensenella stercoripullorum
CAATATCGCTACATCTACAATTCTAAATGGATTCACACTTGCGGACACACACTGGACAATTCTCTAAGGGTTTTGCGAGATGTGTGATTCACACATTTTCCGACGCGCGCGGGCGTTTGTTGGCGGGAAAGGCACCTCAAAGGCACTTTTTCAGGCCGAGGGACGCAAAAAAGGGGATGTTCCTCTTCGAACATCCCCCTCGATAAAAGCCTTGCGGCGCAAGGGTTTTATCACTTGCCGAAGTAGCGCTTGAGCAGGCCTTCAAACGCCTTGCCGTGGCGGGCCTCGTCGCGGGCCATCTCATGCACGGTGTCGTGGATGGCGTCGAGGTTGAGCGCCTTGGCTTTCTTGGCCAGCTCGGTCTTGCCGGCGGTCGCGCCGTTCTCGGCGTCCACGCGCATCTTGAGGTTCTTCTCGGTGGAATCGGTCAGTACTTCGCCCAGCAGCTCGGCGAACTTGGCGGCATGCTCGGCCTCTTCGTAGGCGGCCTTCTCCCAGTACAGGCCGATCTCCGGGTAGCCTTCGCGGTGCGCGACGCGCGCCATGGCCAGATACATACCGACTTCAGAACACTCGCCCTGGAAATTCTCACGCAGGCCGGCCTTGATCTCCTCGGGAACATCCTTGGCGACGCCGACGACGTGTTCGGAAGCCCAGACCTTCTCGCCTTCCTGCTCCTTGAACTTGGACGCGGGGGCCTTGCAGATGGGGCAGAACTCGGGGGGCGTGTCGCCTTCGTGGACGTAACCGCAGATGGTGCAAACGAACTTCTTCATGGAAAATGCCTCCTTATTTTCCGTCGTGATTTGTACTTGGACCTTACGCTATTTATATACCCGCCGCCTCCTGCGCCGAAACAAGGGGCGGCAAGAATTTTTCGGGAATTTGCATGCGCTGCTGCGTGTATTTGCGAAACAGGCGCGCGGCCTCGGGCCAGTCCGGGCTCTGCACCAATTTTGGCGCGTTTTCAAAGCGCGTGCGCGGCAGTTTGTAGAGTATGCGCCGCGCGCCCAGCGAGATGCGGGGCGCGTAGCCGGGGCAATCCATGCACACAGCGCCGCCCAGATGGGCGTCGAAGCGCGCGTCTCCGGAAATGGGCTTGCCGCAGACCACGCAGCTGTCCACCCGCGGGGGATAGCCGGAGAGCGCCATGAAGTGCGCCTCGAACGCCAGCGTCAGCATCGCCGCGGGCAGCTCCGGCGCGTAGTTGAGGTGCGCCAGCGCTTTGAGCGCCAGCAGGAAGATGTCCTCCGCCGGCACGTCGCGCGGCACGCCCGCGTCCAGCAGCCGCAGCCAGTACGCGCCGTGCACCAGCCGTTCGTAGTCCGTGCGCAATTCGTAAAACCCCTCGCGCACCTGACACTGTTCGATGGCGTAGCGCTCGCCCTTCTGAAAGAGCTGGAACTCGCCGCTGATGAAGGGCTCGGCGGCGTTCGTCAGCGGCGACTTGGCCCTGCGGCAGCCGCGCGCCACGGCGTCCATGCGCCCGTGCGCGGGGGTGAGCAGCGTCACCATGCGGTCATAGTCGCCGTAGTCGGCGCGGCGCAGCACCAGGCCGGCGGTGGTCAGCATGGGCATCTACTCGTCCTCGTAGCCCAGCGCGCGCAGGTCTCCGGCGCGGTTGCGCCAGTCCTCGCGCACCTTCACCCACAGTTTGAGCGAAACGTGCGTGTCCAGCAGCTTTTCGATGTCCCTGCGGGCCTCGGAGCCGATCTTGCCCAGCATCGCGCCCTGCCGGCCTATGATGATGGACTTGTGCGAGGCGCGCTCGCAGTAGATGTTGGCGTGGATCTCCGTCAGCCCCGGCCGCGTTTCCTTGATGGAGAGCATCTCCACGCCCACGCCGTGGGGCACCTCGTCGCGCAGGTTCCACAGCGCCTTTTCGCGGATGATCTCGGCGCAGAGCACGCGCTCAGGCTGATCGGTCATCATGTCGTCGGGGAAGTACTTTGGCCCCTCCGGCATGGCGGAAACGAGCATGGAAAGCAATTCGTCCATCCTGTCCCCGCGCCGGGCGGAAACGCAGACGATCTGGTCAAAGCCGAGGTCGTTGAGCTTTTGCAGCTGCGGCATCAGTTTTTCCGGCTCGCACAGGTCGATCTTGTTGACGGCGAGGAACTTGGGGCAGGCCATCTTCGCCACGTCCTCGAGGATCGCCCGGTCGCCCGCGCCGATGAACTGCCCGTCCACCACGCACAGCACCGCGTCCACGCCCTCGCGGGCGTCGTTGGCGGCCTTGACCATGTACTGGCCGAGCTTGGTGCGCGGCTTGTGCAGGCCCGGCGTATCGACAAAGACGATCTGCCAGTCCGCGCGCGTGGCCACGCCCAGCAGACGCGAGCGCGTGGTCTGGGGGTGGTTGGAGACGATGGCCACCTTTTCCCCCACAAAGCGGTTCATGATGCTGGACTTGCCCACGTTGGGGCGGCCGAGGATGGCCACGAAGCCCGAGCGGAAGGGCTGTTTATTTTCCATCGCTGTCCTCCTGTACGCCGAGGTGTTCCGGGCCGAAGGAATGGGGCAAAAGCTCCGCGAGGGGAACGACGTCGAACCCCTGCCCGTACTGGCCGCAGATGACGCGCATACCGTCGGAAAACTCGTTGAGCACCTGCCGGCAGATGCCGCACGGCCACGCCTGCGCGCTGGAACCGACCACGGCGATGGCGGTGAAGCTGCGCGCACCCTCCATCACGGCGCGGCTGACGGCGGAACGCTCGGCGCAGATGGTCGCGCCGTAGCTGGCGTTTTCAATGTTGCAGCCCTGAAAGACGCGCCCGTCGCTGGAAAGCAGGCAAGCGCCGACCTTGAAGTTGGAATAGGGAGTGTATGCCCGGTGCATGGCTTCGCAGGCCAAATCAAAGAGCTGTTGATCCGTCATGGAAGTCTCCTCCGTTCTCAAAAGCGACACGCGCTGCATGGCGCGCTCTTCCATTTGCCGCATGGCGGCGCGGTCGGCCTCGCCTTCGTGGTCGTAGCCCATCAGGTGAAAGGCGGAATGTGCCGTCAGGTAGCCCAGCTCCCGCGATAGCGAATGGCCGTATTCGGCGGCCTGCTCGCGGGCGCGGGAAAGGGAGATGACGCAGTCGCCCAGGTTGCACCAGCCCAGCGAAGGGTCGTACTGCCGCCGCACGCGCGCGGGCTCCTTGCCGGCGGTATGGTCAGGGCGAAAGGACACGGTGGGGAAGGAGAGCACGTCTGTCTCACGGTCCACGCCGCGCATCTCGCGGTTGAGGGCGTGGACTTCCTCCTTGGAGGCGATGCGCACGGTCATGCCGGCGTTCTTCACGCCTTCGAGGTCAAAGCACGCCTCGCACACGCGCGTCAAAAGCGCTTCCAGCCCTTCCACGCGCTCATCCACCGCCCATTGCAGTTCAAGGGGCATTCTCGGTATCCTCCGTTTCCGCTTCCGGGGCGACGGTCTCCTCCTGCGCGGGCGTCGCTTCGCTCTCCGTGCGTGGGGGGATGGCGATGTCCGGGTACTCGATGCGCTCGTGGAACACGCCGCTCAAAACCGACTGGAAGGCGCGGCAGATGCGCTCCAGGTCGGCAAACGTAAGCGCGCTCTCGTCGAGCTGCCCGTCGGTCATCTTGGCGCGCACCAGCTTGTGGATGAGCGCGTCGATCTTCTCCGGGTCGGGGTCGGGCAGGGCGCGCGCCGCCGCCTCGATGGTGTCGGCGAGCATCACCACCGCCGCTTCGCGCGAGCGCGGGCGCGGGCCCTCATAGCGGAAGGCGGAAATGTCCACCTTGTCGCCGTAGAGCTTGACGGCCTTGTCGTAGAAAAAGACCATCGGCGAATCGCCGTGATGCTCGCGGATGATGTCGAGGATGGGCTCAGGCAGGCGCGCTTTGAGGCCCATCTGGTAGCCGTCGCGCGTGTGCGCGGTGAGGATGGCGGCGCTCACGCGCGGGTCGGTGCGGTCATGGGGGTTATCGCCCGCCATCTGGTTCTCCTTGAAATACATGGGCCGCTTGAGCTTGCCCACGTCGTGGTAATACGCGCCCACCCTGGCCAGCAGCCCGTTGGCGCCAATGGCGCTGGCGGCGGTCTCGGCGAGGTTGGCGACGATGATGGAGTGGTGGTAGCTGCCCGGCGCCTCCAGCAGCATGCGCCGAAGCAGCGGCTGGTTGGGGTTGGAAAGTTCCAACAGCTTTGCCGAGGTGGTGAGGTTGAAGATCCATTCGAGGATGGGCTGCACGCCGATGCAGAGGATGGCCGCGCACAATCCGCTGCCCGCGGCGCAGAGCCCGTTGAGCGCCGTGTCGCTGGTCACCGCGCCGTTGACCATGCCCACGGCGATGACGCAGAGGAAGTTCGTCACGCCCACCAGCACGCCGGCCAGCAGCGCGGCGGTACGCTGCTGGCGATGGCGCAGCACGGTAACGGCTACCGGCCCGCTGACAAAGGCCATCAGAAGCACCGTGAAGGTGACGGCGTTGAACAGGCCGTTGTCGCTCACGCCGGCGATCAGCGCCACGGGCACGGAGAGCAAAATGGTGGAAAACACCGCCAGCCGCGGCCGCACCAGCAGCGTGATGAGCAGCAGCCCCAGCCCCGTGGCCGTGGGCACGAAATAGGGGTTGAAGATGCGGAAGAACAGCGCCAGCGCCACCACCAGCACATAGAGGATGCCCAGCAGCAAAAGCGAGCGCGGGCGGCGGGCGATGTCCAATTCATAGCGGTACATGTACAGCCCCGCGGAGACCGTCAGCGCCAGCATCATCAGCGCGCAGCCGAGGATCATGTTGGTGGGATCGTTGTCCACCTTGCCCAGGGCTTCGAGCATGGCGTACTGCGCGGGCGTGACGATGGCGCCCTGGCGCACGATGACTTCGCCGGTGACGCACACAACGTCCTCGACTTCCTCGCGCGCCCGCTCGCGGTTGAGCTGCGTCGTCTCCTCGTCGATGAGCATGTTGGGCCGCAAACGGGAACGCACTGCGGCCACGGCCACGCTCGCCAGCTGCGAATCGTAGCCCTCAGCGCTCAGATCGCGCTCCAGGCGGGAGAGCATGGCCTCCTCCTGTCCCTCGGGCAGAGAGGAGATGAGCGTGTCGTGCGTATACTCCAGGGCATAGTCAAACAGCGCCGCCAGCGTTTCGCGGGGCGCGGCGAACAGGGCCTCGAGCTGCGCGGGGGAGAAAGGCATATCCAACTGTGCGGCGTCGCCGCGCGCGTCGTAGAGCGCCAGGAGCTGATCGAAAAGGGCACTCAGATCATTCGTGACCTGGGTGGTCACGCTCTCATCGACGCTCTTGTAGCTCACGTCGACCTGCGCGGCCGCGGCGTCGCGCAGCTGCTCGGTGGTCACGGTGTCCACCACGTCCTCGCTGGCGTAAATGGTGGCGTCCGCGGGCATGCCCACGCGGATGTCGTAACGCTGCGGCGTGACGGCGGCGGAGAGCAGCACGAAGAGCAAAAGATACGTCCCCACGGCGATCAGCGCCGTGCGCAGGAGGTTGTTGAGCTCGCTCATGGGGATCTTCCACGGTAATTTCATAGCAGGCACGCTTCCCTTCCGTTTCAAGAGAGGCACACGGCCTTAGCGACGGTTTTTCGCCGCCGCGTGCTTTTCATAGGCGCGCACGATGGCCTGCACCAGTTCGTGGCGCACCACGTCGCGGTGCGAGAGCGTGACGATGCCGATGTCGTTCACGCCCTTGAGCACTTCCAGAGCCTCGATGAGGCCGGACTTCTTGCCCGTGGGCAGGTCGATCTGGGTGACGTCGCCGGTGATGACCATCTTCGAGCCCATGCCCATGCGGGTCAAAAACATCTTCATCTGCTCGGAGGTGGTGTTCTGCGCTTCGTCGAGGATGATAAAGGCGTCGTTGAGCGTGCGGCCGCGCATGTAGGCCAGCGGCGCGACCTCCACCGCTCCGCGCTCCACCAGCCGCTGATAGGCTTCCAGCCCCATCATTTCGTGCAGCGCGTCGTAGAGGGGGCGCAGGTAGGGATCGACCTTCTGCGCTAGGTCGCCGGGCAGAAAGCCCAGCTTTTCGCCGGCTTCCACCGCCGGGCGCGTGAGGATGATGCGCTCGATATCCTTGTTTTTGAGCGCCACCACCGCCATGGCGATGGCGAGGTAGGTCTTGCCCGTGCCGGCAGGGCCGACGGCAAAGGTGCAGGTGTTGTTCTTGATGGCGTCCACGTACTGCTTCTGCCCCAGCGTCTTGCACTTGACCTGCCGCCCGCGGTGGGTGATGGCGATGACGTCGCGCATGATCTCGCCGATGCGGTCGGCGTTGCCCTCGCTGGCCAGCTCGATGGCGTAGCGGATGCGCGTGCGGTCCACCGGGTCGCCGCGCTGGATGATCTCCAAGAGCTTTTCCAGCGTCAGGCGCGCCAGCGCCACCTTGTCAGGATCGCCGGTGAACGTCACCTCGCCGCCGTGGGCGTAGATGTCCACGCCCAATTCCTCGCGGAACAGGCGCATGTTCTCTTCCCGGATGCCAAAAAGCGCGATGAACTGTTCGGGCACGTCCACGCGCAAAACGTCGGTCGCAACATTTGCGGTCGTAGTTTCCATAGTGAGCGTCTATCCCTCCCGGGCGAGCGCCTCCCGCGTCGCGGCGATGTCGCGGTGCACTTCCAGCACCGCGCGAGCGCGCAATCTACCCTCTTCTATCATACTATAATCTATCCATTTGTCAACGATTTGAAGCGAATTTGCCCCTTCAGCGGCGATGTTTGCCTCCAAAATCGTGAACAAATGTTCGGAGAGCGCCGCTTTGAGCGCTTCCACATCCCGTTCCACGGCGCGAAGCTCGTATTCCGTGTACATCGTGCGCTCGATCATCAGCGGCAAAAACACCCCGCCGACGGGCAGATGCTCCACCGTCGTCTCGCAGACCGGAAAGGGTTCGGCGGGGGAGAGGGGGAACTGCCAGGAAAGCAGCTTCAGGACGCTCCCCGTGCGCACGCGCCCGGTGTAGACGCGCTCCATGCGCACCGTGGAAACCGCAGCCTCGGCCTCCACCCACGTGCGGGCGACGACCTCGCCGCGCGCCGCCACGCCGCGCGTCTCTTCGCTGCTCACGCGCTCCTCGCCGCGGATGAGCACATCGCCCCTGCGCACCGTGTCGCCGGGTTCGACCGCCGCTACGCCGCTCTCGGCGTTGACGGAAACGATGACGCCGTCGCAGGCGGCCACCAGATCGCGCGCCGCGTCGATCTCGTAGACGTCGGGCGCTTCCAGCGAGGGCGCCACTTCCACCAGCAGCCGCACGCCCTGTACGCGCGCGCCGACGAAGGAAAACTCCTCCGAGCGCGCCGACAAAGTCAGTTCCAGCCTGTCCGTGTCCACGTCCCGCGCCAGCATGCCGGGCCGCACGCCCATCTCCGCGACCATCGCGCGCACGTCCGCCTCGCTGGACCCTGCCGGGCGTTCGCCGACGAAGGATATGTCCACGATCCAGATGCGCTGCAAGTACAGGCACAGCAGCGCCGCGCCGAGCATCGCTCCGGGCAGCAGCGTCCAGCGGCGCAGGCAGAAGCGCTTGAAAGCGTCGAGGCCGGTGACGCGCACTTCCTCCACCCGCAGCGCGTGCCGCTCGCACAGGGCGCGCACCACGCGCGCTCCGCGTCCACTGGTATCGAGCGTCAGCGCCCGCTCCCCGTCGCGCTCAACGCGCGCAAATGTCGCGCCCTGCTCCATGGCGCGCGCGAGCAGGCGTTCGAGCATCAGCCCCTCAACCCGCAGCCGGATCATGTTCGATCTCCAAGCGCTCGATGCGTCCCGCGACGATCAGCGCGTCCCTGCGCACTTCGCGCAGCGTCAGCCCCTGCCCGCAAACGCTGACTGCTCCCCGGCGGCAGCGCACGCGCACGCGCTCGGGGGCGTAGTCGAGCAATCCCAGATGGTTCTCCACCAGCGCGCGAGCGCCGCCGACGGCGGTCACGCGCGTCTCGCGCGCCGTATTCTCCGCCCAACTGAGCTGCTTGGGCGTGCGGCTCCTTTTCACAGGCAACACCTCGCAGGAAGCGTTCCTGAAAAAACCCAACAGAGCGGCTGATCCGCGTCCGGCCAACATTGCCCGAAACGAGATCTCCTGCCGTGTCTGTTGGGATCTTCCAGTCCTGCTTAACCCTATGCGGGATGGCGGCCGCTTATCGCACCTGCCCGTCGCCGTAGAGCACGTATTTGTAGGAAACGAGCGCTTCCAGCCCCATGGGGCCACGGGCGTGCAGCTTTTGCGTGGAGATGCCGATCTCCGCGCCGAGGCCGAAGACGCCGCCGTCGGTAAAGCGCGTGGAGGCGTTGACGTAGACCGCCGCCGAATCCACCTCGCGGGCAAAGCGCCGTGCCGCGGCCAGGTCGCGGGTGACGATGCACTCGCTGTGATGGCTGGAATAGCGGCGGATGTGTTCAATGGCTTCGTCCAGACCGGAAACGACCTTCACTGCGAGTATATAGTCGAGAAATTCGATCTCATAGTCGTTCTCACAGGCGGGCACGGCATCAGGCAGGATGGCGCAGGTGCGCGGGCAGCCGCGCAGTTCCACGTTTTTCTCCTTCAGCCGCGCGGCGATGGCCGGCAGCGCTGTCTCGGCGATGGCCTCGTCCACCAAAAGCGTTTCCAGCGCGTTGCACACGGAGGGGCGCGAGGTCTTGGCGTTGAAGACGATCTCCGCGGCCATGGCGATGTCGGCGGTCTTTTCCACATAGGCGTGGCAGTTGCCCACGCCCGTTTCGATCACCGGCACAGTGGCGTTTTCCACCACCGAGCGGATCAGCCCCGCGCCGCCGCGGGGGATGAGGCAGTCGATGTAGCGGTTGAGGCGCATCATCGCCGTGGCGGTCTCGCGGTCGGTGTCCTCGATGAGGCAAATGCAGTTCTCATCGAGCCCCGCGGCCCCAAGCGCCGCGCGCATGACGTTGGCGATGGCCGTGTTGGAGCGGATGGCCTCCTTGCCGCCGCGCAGTATGCAGGCGTTGCCGCTCTTTAAGCACAGCGCCGCCGCGTCGGAAGTGACGTTGGGCCGGGCCTCGAAGATGATGCCGATCACGCCCAGGGGCACGGTGATCTTCTCCATCTCCAGCCCGCAGGAGAGCGTGGAGCCGGAGAGCACGCGCCCCACGGGGTCGGCAAGCGCCGCCACTTCGCGCACGCCCGCGGCCATGCCGCCTATGCGCGCCTCGGAAAGCGAGAGACGGTCGAGCATGGAGGGGGACATGCCGCTTGCGCGCGCCGCTTCCACATCCTCCCGGTTGGCGGAGAGTATGTCCGCCGCGTGCGCTTCCAGGGCGTCGGCGATGGAAAGGAGCGCCGCGTCCTTGCGCGCGGTCGAGGCGTTCGCCAACGCGCTGGCCGCCCGTTTTGCCGCCGCGCCGATGCTTTCCAGTTGGATCATATCACACAACCTCCCTGCGGGGAAGGAATACCGTTCCCCGCGCTTCGCCGTCCAGGAGACGGTAGATGTCGTCCGGGTCGGAGCCGTCCATGATCGCGGTGGTCACGCCCGCGCGCGTGGCGATGTCGGCCGCCTGCACCTTGGTGATCATGCCGCCGGTGCCGCGGCTGGAACCGGTGCCGCCGGCGATCTCGCGCAGGTGCGGCGTGATCTCCTCGACGACGGGGATGAGCTTGGCGTTGGGGTTGACGCGCGGGTTTTCCTCGTGCAGACCGTCGATGTCGGTGAGGATGATGAGCGCGTCCGCGCGCACGATGCGCGCCACCAGCGCCGAGAGCGTGTCGTTGTCGCCAAAGACGATCTCTTCCACCGCCACGGTGTCGTTCTCGTTGACGATGGGCAGCGCGCCCATGTCCAGCAGCCGCTCAAAAGCGTTCTGTATGTTCATGTTGCGGATGCGGTCGTCCACGCAGTCGCGCGTGAGCAGCACCTGCGCGGTGGCGTGGCCGTATTCGCTGAACAATTTGTCGTATATGTACATCAGTTCGCACTGTCCCACGGCTGCGCAGGCCTGCCGGCCGGCCACGTCGTGCGGGCGGCGCTCCAGTTTGAGCTTGCCCACGCCCACGCCGATGGCGCCCGAGGAGACCAGCACGATCTCGCGCCCGGCGTTTTTCAGATCCGACAGCACGCGCGCCAGATCGCGCATGCGGCGCAGGTTCAGGTTGCCCGTCTCATGCGTCAGCGTCGAAGTGCCCACCTTGAATACGAGGCGCCTCGCGCCAGCAAAATGGTTCATTTCCGTCCTCCGATTTTACAGTTGCAGGTCGGCCAGTTCAAAGCCCGCGCGCACGATGCTCTCGGGAAGCTGGGAGAACATGGAGCTGATGGACTCGTAGTTGTAGAAGCGCATGATCGTCTCGGCGAACATCGGCGCCACCGAGATGGTCTTGAACTTGGGGTGGCCGATGATGTTGGGGTTGTCCACCGTATCGGTGGAGAACACGGCCTCGATGGGGCTGGCCTCGATCTTGGCCACGCCGCGCGCGGAGATGATGTTGTGGGAAAGCAGCGCGTACACGCGCTTGCACCCATGCTTTTTCAAAGCGTCGGCGAGGTTGACCAGCGTGCCGCCGGAAATGGTGAAATCATCCACCACCAGACAGTCCTTGCCCTCGACGTTGCCGATCACTTCCAGCACGTGAGCGTTCTCGGTGTGGTCGGTGCGCTCCTTGTCGCCGATGGCGATGGGCAGCCCCAGCGCGTTGGCGTACTTGCGCGCCTGCTTGGCAAAGCCCGCGTCCG
>DVGE01000305.1 GCA_018712885.1 Candidatus Pullichristensenella stercoripullorum
GCGGCATAAATTTTCCTCCAGCCCTGAATTTCCCCCTTTCCGCGCCGATGTTATGGCAGAAGGAGGGATGGAATATGTGTTCTCCAAAGCGCGTGCTGTGGATCTCCCGCCACACCATGACGGCGGCGCAGCGCGCGGACTTGGAGCGCGTCATGGGTGGCGCGGTCGAGCTGACGCCCTGGACGGACACCGTGGAGGACGTGCGCTCGCTGCTGCCCCGGATCGCGCGCGTGGACGCGGTGGCGGCGGTGCTGCCGCTGGAAAAGCTGGCCGGGCTGATTAAGCTGGCGGGGGAGACCCCGGTACTCGTGGCGCGCGCCGGCCGCGTCCCCACCGGGCGCACGGTGGTCCTGCCCGACGGGCGGCGGGAGAGGGAGTTCGCCTTCGAGCATCGCGGCTGGCGGCAGATCCTGGAGGTCACCATCCGCGAACGGGAGCTGTGACCCCGCCGCCGCCCCGCGCCGCGCGACGCCGCCGGGCCAAGCGGGAAACCCCAGCCTCCACGCTCCAAAAACGCAAAAACTTTTGCTCCGCCCTGAATTTTCGCCATCTCGCGCCGATGTATAAGTGCAGGCACCCCAGCCACCGACCGCGCATCTGCCGCCGCAGGTGCGATACGACAAAGGAGGAAACGGATATGGGCAACAAGTGGAACGATAACTGGCTCGAGGACGCGCGCGACGTGGGGCTGACGACGCTGGGCAAGGCCGGCCTGATCGGCGTGGCGCTCGGCACCCTGGTCTTCGGGGCGTACGCCGCCTGCAAGGGCGAACGCGCCGCGCTCGACGGCGAGACGCCCGGCAAGCAGTACGCGCTCGACATCCTCACGCACGGCGCCAAAGGCGGCCTCATCCTGGGCAGCCTGGGCATCCTCCGTGCGCTGCGGAAGGGCATCAAGGGCGGCAAGAAACGCCGCCCCTGACCCCCGTCGCCGCGTCCAGCTTCGCGGATACATTCGCCCGTCCCGCCCGGAAAACAATACAGGATGACATCCAGGTTCCTGTATATCCCCAAATTTCCGCGTATGCAGAACAGGACGCGCGCAACGCATCATTGCGCATTGCGCACGTCCTGTTTCTCCTACCCCTGCCCCTCCACCGTCGAGGCGCGCACGATCAGGTTGGGCGTGGCTGTGTGGGTCTGGGATTGCAGGTTGGGCTTCTTGATGGAACTCAAAAGGAATTTTCCCGCCTGAACGCCCATTTCCCGCACGTCGATGTCCACCACGCTCAGGGGCGGGTCGCAGAGGGCGGAAAAGGGGTGATCGTCAAACGTCATGATGGCGATGTCGTGCGGTATGCGCAGGCCGCGGCGCTGTACGGCGGCGACGCAGCCCAGCGCCAGCACGTTGTTGGCGCAGATGATGGCGTCCGGCAGCGGGCGCAGCCCCAGCAGCTGATCCGCCATGCGCGCGCCCTCGTCGCGGGTGGATTCGCCCAGCCAGATGTAGCGCTCCTCCAGCGGCAGGTCGGCCTCGTGCAGCCCCTGCCGCACGCCCTCCAGCCGGTGGACGGAGATCAGGTCATGCTCGCCGCCGCCGAGAAAGGCCACGCGCCGCCGCCCGAGGGAGACGAGGTGTTCGCTGGCCAGCACGCCGCAATAGACGTTGTTGATGTCGATCCAGGAGACCTGGCAGGCAAAGCCCGGCTGCCCAAGCACCACGTGGGGAAAGCGCGTGCGGCTGAGCAGCGCCGCCAGCGGCCGCGACAGCACCGAGGCGTGGATCGCCAGCGCGTCGCATTCCCGGCGGGCGATCACCTCTTCGGCAAGGGCGCTGACGGCGGTGGTGTCCGTGGAGCGCAGCACCACCGCGTAGCCCCGCTTTTGCAGCGCTTCTTCCAGCCCGCACAGCATTTCGAACATGTGCGGGTTGTCAAAGGCCACGTCGCGCTGCAGCGCCGCGAGAAACGCCACCTTGCGGGTCATGCCGCTGGCAAAGCTCTGGGCGCTGGCCATCGGGTGGTAGTTCATTTCCTCCATCACCTGCCGCACGCGCTCTGCGGTGGCCTCGGAGATGGAATAATGGCGGTTGATGACCTTGGAAACGGTGGAGATGGACGTCCCCGCCGCCTTTGCCACATCGCGGATGGTCACGGCCATGCGCACCCCTCCTTTGCGCCATTATACCACGTTTGCGCCGCGCGCTTCAACCGGCATGGATGGCAAAGGAATGCGCCGCCAGTGCCGCGCCCTCCAGCCCCTCGCTCCAGAGGACGTTCGCGGGCGCTTCCGGCAGCTGGACGCTTGCCGACCCGGCGTTGATGGCGACCGTGAGCCGCTCCCCGCCGCCCTCCCGGGCATAGATGAGCAGCCGCTCCCCGAACTCAGCGCGCAAAACGCGGAAACTGCCGCCGCGCAGGGCCGCGTGCGCGCGCCGCAGCGCGATGGCGCGGCGGAAGAAGTCCCAAAGCGCCGCATCGCCGTCCGCCCAGGGCATTGCGCGGCGGTACTCCTCCTCGCGCACGCCCATCGCGCCCAGCTCGTCGCCGTAGAAGATCGAGGGCATGCCCGGGAAGGTGAGCTGAAACAGCACCGCCAGCCGGTAGCGCCGCGCATCGCCCCCGCACAGCGACAAAAAGCGGCTGACATCATGGCTGTCGAGCAGGTTGAGCTGCGAGGGGATCATCTGCTTGCGATAGCGCATCAGCATGTCCCCGCATCTGCCGGCAAAGGCGCGGGCGTCGATGCTCTCCTCGGCGAAAAAGCGGCGGGCGTGCTTGCGGAAGTCGTAGTTCATCGTCGAATCGAACATATCGCCGTTCAGCCAGTGCCGGGCGGTCTCCCAAACTTCGCCCACCAGCAGGCAATCGGTCTTGACCGCCTTGACGCGGCGGCGAAATTCGCGCCAGAAGCCGTCGTCGATCTCGCTGGCGACGTCCAGCCGCCAGCCGTCGATGTCAAAGGCGCGCACCCAGTGCTCCCCGACGCGGCAGAGATAGTCGCGCACCTGCGCGTTGGCGGTATCGAGCTTGGGCATGGTGCGCTCATATCCGAAACACTCGTAGCCGGGGATCGGCTCGCCGCTCTCCGGGCGCACGACGGGAAATTCCAGGTGGTAAAACCAGTCGCGGTACGGCGAGGCGGCGCCGCGGCGCACGACGTCCTCAAAGGCGAAAAAGCGCCACGAACAGTGGTTGAACACGCCGTCGAGCATCACGCGCATGTCGCGGGCATGGCAGGCCTCCACCAGCGCGCGCAGGTCGTCGTCCGTGCCCAGCGCCGGGTCGACGTGGAAGTAGTCGAGCGTATCGTATTTGTGATAGGCCCCGGCGACGAATATGGGGTTCAGGTACAGGCAGTTCACGCCCAGCCGCTCAAGGTAATCGAGGTTTTCCCGAACGCCGCGCAGCGTGCCGCCCCGCAGCCCCTCGCAGCCGCACACGCGCGTGGGCCTGCCGCTGATGGAGCGATGGCTGGTGGCAAAGCTGTCCGGGAAGATGTTGTACACCACGGCGTCGACCGTCCACGCCGGCACCACGGCGCGGTCGGCGCGGTGGTCGAAGGGCAGCTTGAAGTACTCCGAGCGGTCGTCCACGAGATGGTCTGTGAAGATGTCGCCGTAAAACAGGCAGGTTTCCTGCCCATCGGAGAGTTCGAAATAATAGTGCAGGCGGTGGAAGGGGCTGTCCAGCTCCACCTCCCACCAGTCGTGCCATTCGTCCTGCTGGACGACGCGCATCGGCGCGGGGAAAAAGTCTATGGGCGTTTTGCGGCAGGCGGTGTCGCCATAATAGAGCGTGCAGGCCGCCAGATCGCCGCGCGCGGCGCGCAGGCGAAAGACGATGCGCTTTTCACCGATCGCGTGGCAGTATTCGGACATGGGCAGGTGCAGAATCGCGTCTTTTCTCATTGGGCTCATCCCTTCACCCCGCCGGCGGTGAGGCCGGAGGTCATGTATTTCTGGCACAGCAGGAAGATGACCAGCACGGGCAGCGACACCAGCA
>DVGE01000306.1 GCA_018712885.1 Candidatus Pullichristensenella stercoripullorum
GCATGGATGGCGGCGGCGAGCTGGTCGGCGATCATCATCGGCGACTTGCGCAGCGCTTTGGAGAGTTTAAAGCAGGGGAAGGCATAGTCGCCCAGCTTCGTGTCCGGCGGCACTTCCAGCATGGAAGCCACGTCCGCGGCCTCCAGCGGGGCCTCCGGCAGGGCGGAGAGTATCTGCTGCGCGATGGCAAGCCTGAAATCCATGAATAAACACGCTCCCGTATGAGATATGTCCTAAGTATAGCCCCGAAAACGCCCGACGTGCAAGTTTAGAGAAGTTAATTCGCGTCCTCGTCCGGCATGGCGGGGGCGTCCTCGCCCACATCGCGCAGTTTGCGGCTGAGCGCGCGGGCGCGGGTGTCGATAAAGTCGAGGTCGCCCGAGGCCTGTTCCAGCCGCGTGCGCGCCTTCTGCACGGCCTCGCCGTACTTCTGGAACTCCGCCTTGACCGAAACGAGCAGTGCCAGCACCTCGCCGCTGCGCTTTTGCAGCGCCACGGTGCGAAAGCCCATCTGCAAACTGGTGAGGAGCGCGGCGAACGTCGAAGGGCCGGCCACCAGCACGCGGTACGCGGCTTGCAGGGCCTCCAGCAGGCCGTCTATGCGCGCGACCTCGGCGTAAAGGCTCTCCACGGGCAAAAAGAGCACGGCGTAGTCGGTGGTCGCGGGGGGTTTTATGTACTTGTCGCGGATGCGCTTCGCCTGCTCGCGCACGGCGCTTTCCAGCTGTTTGCGCGCCGCGCGCACGCCTTCAGTGTCACCCGCGCGCGAAGCGTCCACCAGGCGCAGATAGTCTTCCTGAGGGAACTTGGAATCCACGGGCAAAAGCGCGCCCTCGCCGTCGGCGGCGGGCAGGCGGATGGCGAATTCCACGCGCTCGGCCGAGCCGGGCGTCACCTGCGCGTTCTCCACGTACTGGCCGGGGGAAAGCGCGTCTTCCAGCAGCGCGCGCAGGCGCACTTCGCCCCACACGCCGCGCGTCTTGACGCCCGTGAGCACCTTTTTCAGATCGCCCACGCCCTGCGCCAGCGACTGCATCTCGCCCAGCCCCTTGTAGACGCGCGAGAGCTGTTCGTCCACGCGCCTAAACGATTCGCCCAGGCGCGTTTCCAGCGTGCTTTCCAGCTTTTCCGCGACGGTCTGGCGCATCTGTTCGAGCTTGCGGTCGTTGAGGCGGACGATGGCGTCGAGGCGCTCGTCCATGGTCCTGCGCATGCCTTCAAGTTTGGCGTCGTTGAGGGCGGCGAGGGCGGCGAGGCGCTCGTCGAGCGTCTGGCGCAGACGGTCCTGCCGCGTGCCCATGTCCATGGCCAGGCCGCTCAACTGCTGCGCCGTGGCCGCGGCGGACGCCGTCTGGTTCAACAGCCGCATGGACTGCTCCTGTCCCTCGCGCGCGCCGCGGGCGCTTTCGAACATGGCTTCACGCAGGCGGTCGAGCATTTCCGCCTGTTCGTCGAGTATGCGTTCCTCCATCTCCTCGCGCTCGCGCGCCTCCCGCCGGCGCACGAGGAGCAGAGCGGCGAGCACAACGGCCAGCACGATGGCGGCGGCGAGCAGCGCCGTCAGCGCCGGGGCTTGTTCAAGCATCGTCAGCATGGCGTCCTCCGTAGCGTATGGATACCTATATTATACCCACGCGCGCGCCGTCTGTCCATGCGCGGCGGGTTTTTCTTGCCGCCGCCGCGATTTTTTCCTTGCCATGCGCGCAAAAATGGTGTATATTAGATTAAAATCGTGGTTCATATACTTCATATGGAGGCGTATAAATATGCGAAACGGTATCGTCGTGGCCGGTTATCTGGGCGTGGACGTGCTCAAGGAGATCACCGGCTTTCCCGGGCCGCACGACCTGGTGAACATCGAAAGCGTCGGCCTCGCGCTGGGCGGTCTGGTGTCCAACTGCGCCCGCGACCTGGCGCTGCTCGACCCGGAGCTCCCCGTGTATGCCTGCGGGCGCATCGGGGACGACGCCTACGGCCGGGAACTGGCCCAGGGACTGGGCAAATACAAAAACATCGACCTCAGCCTTTTGAAGCGCGGCGGGCAGACCGCCTTTTCCGATGTGCTTTCCAACGTGCAGACCCGCGAGCGCGCCTTTTTGACCTTCACGGGCGAGTGCGCCCGCTTCTGCGAGGAGGACGTGCCGCTTGACGACCTGCCGGGCAAGATCTTCCACGCCGGCTACATCCTCATCCTCGACGCGCTCGACCAGCCGGACGCGGAGTGCGGCACGAAGATGGCGCGGCTTTTGAAGCACGTGCAGGAACAGGGCGTGCTCACCAGCGTGGACATGGTGACCACCGCCGAGCGCGAGCGCATGCGGCTGATCGTTCCCGCCATCCGCTATACGGACATACTCTGCCTCAACGAGCACGAGAGCGAGATCGCCGCGGGCGTCCCCCTGCGCGACGAAAACGACGCGCTCATCTACGAGAACATCCCCAAAGCGCTGGGGCGCTTCCGCGAGCTGGGGGCGCGCAAGTGGGCGGTCATCCACGCGCCCGAGGGCGGCTTCGGCCTCGACGAACAGGGCGAGTACCACGCCGTGCCCGGCGCGGTGGTGCCCAAGGAGCGCATCGCCGGCACGGTGGGCGCGGGCGACGCCTTCACCGCCGGCCTGCTGCTGGGCGCGCACCGCGACCGCCCGCTGGAGGAAGCGCTGACCTACGCCACCGCCGCCGCTGTGACCTCGCTGCACAACGCCGACGCTTCCGAGGGCGTGCTGCCGCTCGGCGAGGCGCTGGAGCTGCTCAAGACCTTCCCCCGCGCCGCCATCCGCTGACGCGGACGCAAAGCGCGGCCCACCGGCCATTTTCCGGCCATGGGCCGCATTTTTTGCGCGAAAAAGCGGCGGGGAACTTTGCGTTCCCCGCCGCAGAGCGCTGACAAAGCCCGCAACCGCAAAAATTGCTCCGATAAAAAAAGAAATCGGAAGCAATTTTTGCTTCCTGCGTCAGCTGCACTTGCATCCTGCGGTCACTTACGTCCATGTAAGCTCCCTTGGATGCAAGTTTGCTTCCTTGGGGTGGATTTGCCGAGCCCTACGGGA
>DVGE01000307.1 GCA_018712885.1 Candidatus Pullichristensenella stercoripullorum
ACCAACGAGGGCTACCAGCTCTCCCAGTCGCTGATGGCCTTTGGCTCGGGCGGGTTGTTTGGCATGGGGCTGGGCAAGGGCCGGCAGAAGTATGCCTTTTTGCCCTACCCGGAAAGCGACTTCATCTTCGCCGTGGTGGGGGAGGATCTGGGCTTTTTCGGCTGCGTGCTGGTGCTTTGCATGTTCGCGGCGTTCGTGCTCTTTGGCCTGCGCGTGGCCATGCGCTGCCAGGACCGCTTTGGCAGCCTGCTGGCCGGGGGCATTACGGCCATGATCGGCGTGCAGTGCGTGCTCAACGCGGCCGTGGTCATTGGGCTGATGCCCACCACGGGATTGCCGCTGCCCTTCTTCAGCGCCGGTGGGACCTCCATTTCCATCATCATGGGCGCGGTGGGGCTGTTGCTCAATATTTCCCGCGACGCGGACCCAATCTGATGAGTGGACACGCACCTTTTCCCGCGCATTCCCATAGCATAGACAGGAGCGATGTTTTATCGCCCGGATGCTATGGAAGGCGGCGAGGAGATATGTTTCTGGTGAGCGGTGGAAAGCGCCTTTGCGGAGCGCTGGAGGTGGGTTGCGCAAAGAACGCGGTGCTGCCCATCCTGGCGGCGGCGATGTTGACCGACGCGCCGGTGACGCTCGAGGACTGCCCCGACCTCGTCGATGCGCGCAACATGCTCTCCATCCTGGAAACACTGGGCTGCCGCGTGGAAAGGCGGGGGAGAGAGGTGCGCCTCGACGCCTCGCGCGCCGAGAACCATGAGATGCCGGAAAAGCTCTCCAAGCGCCTGCGCTCGTCCATCTTCCTGCTCGGCCCGCTCATCGCCCGCTTTGGCCGGGCGCGGGTGAGCTATCCCGGCGGCTGCGAGATCGGCCAGCGGCCCATCGACCTGCACTTAAAGGGCCTGCGGGCGCTGGGCGTGACCATCCGCGAGGCGCACGGCATGATCGAATGTGAGGGCGCGCGCCTGCGCGGGGCGGACGTGTATCTGGACTTCCCCAGCGTCGGGGCTACGGAAAACGTGATGATGGCCGCGGTGCTGGCGCGAGGGCGAACCACCATACATAACGCCGCCCGCGAGCCGGAGATCCGCGATCTGCAAGCCTTCATCAACGCGCTGGGCGGCAAGGTGCGCGGCGGCGGCACGGACCGCGTGACCATCGAGGGCGTGAAGGCGCTCGGCGCCGCGCGCTACCGGCCGCTTCCGGATCGCATCGTCGCCGGCACGCTGCTGGCGGCGGCCGCCGCCACGCGCGGCGAGGTGCTTCTGAGGCGCGCCTGCCCCGGCGACCTCGGCGCCGTGCTGGATAAGCTGCGCCAGGCCGGCTGCGAGGTGGAGGCGGAGGGCGAAGAGATCTTTCTGCGCGCCCGCGCGCTCAAACCCTTCGAGGTCTCCACACAGCCCTTCCCCGGCTTTCCCACCGACCTGCAGGCGCAGTTCATGGCGCTCGCCTGCGCCGTGCAAGGCGCAAGCGTCGTTGTTGAGAACGTCTTTGAAAACCGCTTTGCCCACGCCGCCCAGCTGCGGCGCATGGGCGCAGACATCTTTTTGAGCGGCCGGCTGGCGGTGGTGCGCGGCGGCAGGCTCTACGGCGCGGAGGTGCAGGCGGGCGACCTGCGCGGCGGCGCGGCGCTGGTGATCGCGGCGCTGGCCGCGGAGGGGGAGAGCCGCGTGGAAAACGTGGAACTGATCGACCGCGGCTACGAGGCGCTGGAAAACATGCTCGCCGCCCTTGGCGCGGACATACAGAGGATATGACGGAGGAAAGCAATGAGGCTGACCGCGCGGAAAAAAAGAAAAATACTCGTCCTGACGGCGCTCGCGCTGGCGCTGGCGCTGGGCGTCTACCTGTTTTTGATCAACGCCGTGTTCGTCGCCCGCGACGTGCGCGTGGAGGGCAACGCGGCCATTGACGCGGACGCCATCATCCGCGCCGCCCAGCTTCCCCTGGGCAAGCCCATGCGCTTTGTCAGCGAGGAAAAGACGCGAGAGGCGCTGGAGAGCGGGGGACTGGTAGAGCTGGTGAGCCTGGAAAAGCGCTTCCCGGACGAGATCGTCCTCAATGTGCGCGAGCGGTCGCGCGACGCGGTGACCGTTTACGCGGGCGTGGTGCTCACGCTCGAACGCGACGGCACGGCGATCGAACGCCTCGACGCCGTGCCGGAGAGCGACGCGGTCTACGTCACCGGCCTCAGCATCTCCGCCTATCGGCTGGGGCAGGTCGTCTCCGCGCCCGAGGCCCAGCTCCGGGCGATGACGGAAACGCTCGCCGCCCTGTACGACAACGCCGCCACGCAGTATGTTTCCGAATTGAATGTCTCCGACCCCAACGCCATCTACCTCTACACCCGCACCGGCATGCGCGTGGATCTGGGGAACAGCGAGGGCATGGGCGACAAGATCATCTGGATGACCGGCGCGTTGCGCGATCTGGAATCCCGCGGCGAAACGGGCGGCCGCCTCGACGTTTCCAGCGGCGACAAGGCCGATTACAGCGCCGGCTGACGGCGATCTTTTCCATCCCGCCGCAGCTTCGCCGCGATCCTGTGACGGTTTCGCGCCAACAATTTGAAAGTATTTTGACATATCGGGAAATCCGGTATTTTTGCCTGATTCGCGTTTGCATATTGTCTGGAAAATATGTATAATATCAGTAGTTTGGCATCCTGACTGGAACAGAGGACGCGCGAGGGGTAATCGGACGCTATGAAAACACAGGTCGCCGCCATTGATTTTGGCACTTCGAAGATCGTCACGCTGATCGCCCAGAGCGGCGGCGTGAACCGCTGCGACATCATCGGCTCGGGCACCGTGCCCTACGACGGCTTTGCCCAGGGCGACTGGAACACGCCTGAGCAGCTCGCGCGCGTGGCGCGCGATTCCATCGCCGCGGCGGAGCTGGAGGCCAATTCCAAGGTGCGCGAGATCTACATCGGCGTGCCGGGCGAGTTCACCCACGTGTGCACCGGCGAGGCCGAGATCACGCTGGAAAACTCCGGCGAGATCACCGAGGACGACGTCAACCGCGTGCAGGATGCCGTGGCCGACGAATTGAAGATCGCCGAATTGGGCGGCTACGTCATGCACCGCTCCCCGGCGTGGTTCATCGTCGATGATGGCAAAAAGACGATGATGCCCTTGGGCGCGCATGGCGAAAAGCTGCGCGCGCAGGTCTCCTTTGTGGTAGCCGAGCCGGTATTCGTCGAAGATATGAAGGAACTGATGGGCTCCATGGGCGTCGCCATCCTCGGCTTTTTGTCGCCGACGCTGGGCGAGAGCCTGCTGCTGCTCTCCATCGAGGAGCGCGACCGCGTGGCTATGCTCGTGGATGTGGGCTACCTCAATACGGAGGTCTCCGTCATCGAGGGCGACGCCATCACCTATCATGCCATGCTGCCCCTGGGCGGCGGGCAGATCACCGCGGATCTTTGCGAGGAACTGCGCATACCGATGCGCGCCGCGGAGCAGATTAAGCGCAGATATGTGTTCGATCCCGACGAGTTCGATCAGGACGCCTACGCCGAGGTCGCCGGCGCGAACGGCGAACGGCTCTCCTTCCCGCGCGAGTACATCAAGCGCCCGCTGGAAAAGAGCATGGACGAATTGTGCGACATGATCGACCTGACGCTGAAAAACGACGCTGCGGGCCTGCTCGGGCCGCGCTCGCAGGTGTTTTTGACCGGCGGCGGCATCTCGCTGATGCGCGGCGGCCGGGAGTATCTGGCCACGAAGCTGAACCGGCCGGTAAAGGTGCCGGTGGCCAAGTCCGCGAAGATGAACAGCCCGGTCTACGCGAGCGCCCTGGGGCTGGTGGATCTGATCTTTGATTCCATCGAGCAGCAGAGCCCGAAGGAAGCCGGCGGCATCAAGAAACTCAGAGGTCTGTTCAAAGGATGACCGAGATACAAATTTTGTCAACGAGGGGGATGCCTTGTGCTCGAGTTTGAAATGGAAACCAATAACTTCGCCTCCATTAAAGTCATTGGCGTAGGCGGCGCCGGCACCAATGCGGTCAACCGCATGATCGATTCCGGTCTGCAGGGCGTCGATTTCATCGCCGTCAATACCGATAAGCAGGCGCTGACGCTCAGCAAGGCGCCCACCAAGGTGCAGATCGGCGATAAGCTGACCAAGGGCCTGGGCGCGGGCGCGAACCCCGAGGTGGGCAAGCACGCCGCCGAGGAGAGCCGCGAGGAGATCTCCAACTTCATCAAGGGCGCGGATCTGGTGTTCGTGACCTGCGGCATGGGCGGCGGCACCGGCACCGGCGCGGCCCCTGTGATCGCTGAATTGGCCCGCGATATGGGCATTCTCACCATCGGCGTGGTCTCCAAGCCCTTTATGTTCGAGGGCCGCCAGCGCATGAAGAACGCCGAGGCCGGCATCGAGCGCCTCAAGGCCAACGTCGATAC
>DVGE01000308.1 GCA_018712885.1 Candidatus Pullichristensenella stercoripullorum
CCGGAGATCTACAGCTGCATCGGCTGCAACGCCTGCACCAAGGCCTGCCCGCAGAGCCTCAACGTCATGCAGTACATCGCCTACGCCCAGCGCGGCGAGTTCAAGAAGTGCGCCGAGGAGTCCTTTGACTGCGTCATGTGCGGCATCTGCTCCTCCCGCTGCCCGGCCGGCATCTCCCACCCGCAGGTGGCTCTGCTGGCCCGCCGCCTGAACGGCAAGTACATCGCGCCCGAGGCCAAGCACCTCACCGAGCGCGTCAAGGCCATCGAGGAAGGCGAGTTCAACGCCCTCATCGAGGACATCATGCAAAAGCCGATCGACGAGATCAAAGAGCTCTACAACAACCGCGAAATCGAGAAGTAAGGGGGCTTGACCAATGTATTCTCAGGACATGCTCGCATCCATTAAAAAGGTGGAAGCCACCCGCGCTTCGCGCATCGGGGTGGAGCCGCGCCGCATGAGCGCCGAGGAAAAGGACGCGCTTTTGAAGGAATTTCACCCGGACTACCGCGACGTAGGCTTCGATACCCTGCGCGTGGGCGTCAACAAGGGCGACAAGGTGCCCGTCGAGCTGCGCGCGCTGCTGGAGGGCAAGAGCCGCGTTTCCGGCCACGACCTCGACCTTGAGCATCCCGACTACGATGTGGACGTGCTCGTCATCGGCGGCGGCGGCGCGGGTTCCTCCGCGGCGGTCATGGCGCATGAAAACGGCGCGAATGTAATGATCTTCACCAAGCTGCGTATCGGCGACGCCAACACGATGATGGCCGAGGGCGGCATCCAGGCCGCCGACAAGGCCAACGACTCGCCCGCCCAGCACTACCTCGACGCCTTTGGCGGCGGCCACTACGCGGCCGTGCCCGAACTTCTGCGCAAGCTGGTCATGGATGGCCCCGGCGCGGTCAAGTGGCTCAACGAACTGGGCGTGGAGTTTGACAAGGCCGAGGACGGCACCATGATCACCACCCACGGCGGCGGCACCTCCCGCAAGCGCATGCACGCAGCGGCGGACTACTCCGGCGCGGAGATCATGCGCACCCTGCGCGACGAGGTCTGGAACCGCGAGATCCCGGTGGTGGACTTCACCGCCGCCATCGAGCTGATCCTCGATGAAAACGGCCATGCCGCCGGCGCGGTGCTGCTCAACATGGAAACGGGCCGCCACCTCATCGCCCGCGCCAAGACCGTCATCATCTCCACCGGCGGCGCGGGACGCCTGCACTATCAGGGCTTCCCCACCTCCAACCACTACGGCGCCACCGCCGACGGCCTCATCCTCGGCTATCGCGCGGGCGTGCCGCTCCTCTACGCCGACACCCTCCAGTACCATCCCACCGGCGCGGCCTACCCGCTGCAGATCTACGGCGCGCTGGTCACGGAAAAGGTGCGCTCCATGGGCGCCATGCTCATCAACGCCGAGGGCGAAGCCTTCATGCACCCGCTGGAGACCCGCGACGTGTCCGCCGCCTCCATCATCCGCGAGTGCAAATCCCGCGGCAAGGGCGTGACCACGCCCGAAGGCCAGGCCGTGTGGCTCGATACGCCGATGATCGACATGATCCACGGCGAAGGCACGCTGGAAAAGCGCCTGCCCGCCATGCTGCGCATGTTCCTCAAGTACGGCATCGATATGCGCAAGGTGCCGATCCTCGTCTACCCGACGCTGCACTACCAGAACGGCGGTCTGCGCGTCAACGACCAGTGCGAGAGCTGCATCCCCGGCCTCTTCGTGGCCGGCGAGGCCGTCGGCGGCATCCATGGCCGCAACCGCCTGATGGGCAACTCCCTGCTCGACGTCATCGTCTTTGGCCGTCAGGCCGGCATCTCCGCGGCCAAGGCCTGCAAGGACGTGCATCTGGGCAAGCCCACGCTCGAGCATGTGAACAAGTTCATGGCCGAGTTGAAGGCCGCCGGCATCGAGCCGACCGAGGAATCGCCGAAGCTGCTGCCGCACTACGCGCGCACCGGCGACGCCAAGTAAGCCAACAAAGCCAAGCGCCGTCTCCCACCCGGGAGGCGGCGCTTTTGCTGTTCTCGCCGTTTTTTAATCTGCGCTCGACCAAATATCCGTTGCAATCCTGCTCCACACTTGCTATAATGGTAGAACTACTTCTGAAACCAGAATGGCTTTTGCGGCCTGCCCCCGATAAGGAGGTCTTGGATGTTCTCCCGCTTGCTCTCGCAGCTCCCCGCTTTTTTCGGTCTGCTTCTGCGCTTTGGCGTCATCTGTCTGGTGATGGGGCTTTTGAGCTTCCTCATCGGCGAAATGATGCCGCGCAAGAATTTCGATTACCGCGCCTTTCCTTACGCCGCCTATACATGGGAAAAACATGGCGATATTTACTTAAAACTGGGCATCAACCGCTGGAAAGACAAGGTGCCGGATATGAGCCGCTATATACCGCACACTTTCCGCAAGAAGATCGGCGTCATGCGCAGCCCGGAACACGTCGAAGGCCTCATCCGCGAGACCTGCGTGGCGGAGATCGTTCATGTGGTGCTCATGCTCCTCAGCCCCGTGTTCCTCGTGTTGCTGCCAAGGGGCTGGAACTGGATCTGCATGCTGCTCTACGACCTCTTTGGCAACCTGCCCTTCATCCTCATCCAGCGCTACAACCGCCCGCGCCTGGTCATCCTCCTGGAGCGCCAGCGCGAGGTGCAGGCCCTGCAAGCGGCGAAGAAAGCGCGCGCGGCCATGCGCTGAAAGCGTTGAAAAGCGCCCCCACGCGGCGGCGCTTTTTTCGCGCCTTTGAGTGCCCTTGGCGGACGGTTGGGCGCCTGTCGCGCATGATCGGGCGGTTTTCCCTTGCCCGCGAAGCACGAACATGGTACATTGATGCCGTCGGGTGACCGACGGGAGCGGGCAAAGCGATGCACGGCGCGCGAAGGTGGAGGGGAAGAGGGAACATGCACAGCCGCCGCCATCGCCGCACAGCCCGCTCTTTTTGCGCGACGTCTGCCGATGCGAAGCGCCTCCGGGACGTTCCCGGAGGCGCTTCGCGCCTTCAGCTTTCCAGCAATTTGAGCACCCGCCGGTGCAGCGCGGGGTCGAGCAGGCAGCGGACCTTCGTGCCCGTCGCCTCGTATTCCTCGGAAAGCACCTGCCCCTTTTCGTGGATCAGCGAGAGCGCCGCGCCCTTTTCGTAGGGCACCAGCAGTTCCACCGGATGGCGCAGCGCGGCTACGCGGCGGGCGATCTCGGAAAGCAGCGTTTCCAGCCCCTCGCCCGTGCGCGCGGAAATGAGCACCGCCCCCGGCGGCTCGATCATGCCCTCGAGGTGCGCCTTGTCCGCCTTGTTGAGCGCCTCCAATATGGGCTTGCCGCCGGCGCCGAGCTGATCGAGCACGTCGAACACCGTCTCGCGCTGCTGGCGGTAGAAGGGGCTGGATACGTCGCTGACCACCACGATGAGGTCGGCGCACAGCGCCTCTTCCAGCGTCGAATGGAAGGCCTCCACCAGTTGGTGCGGCAATTTGCGGATGAAGCCCACCGTGTCCACCAGCAGACATTCGCGGTTCTCCGGCAGGGAAACGGCGCGCATCACCGGGTCGAGGGTGGCGAACAGCTTGTCCTCCACCAGCACGCTGGCCCCGGAGAGGGCGTTGAGCAGCGTGGACTTGCCGGCGTTGGTGTAGCCCACCAGCGCCACCACGGTCTTGTCCTGCTTTTCGCGGCGCGCGCGGCGCATGTCGCGCTGGCGCTTGAGTTCGGCAAGCTGCCCTTCCAGGTCGTCGATGCGCTTGCGCACGCGGCGGCGGTCCACTTCCAACCGCGTCTCGCCGGGGCCGCGCGTGCCGATGCCGCCGCCCAGGCGGGAGAGCGACTGCCCCAGACCCACCAGCCGCGGCAGGCGGTACTTCATCTGCGCCAGCTCCACCTGCAACTTGCCCTCGGCGGTCTGCGCGCGGGCGGCGAAGATGTCGAGGATCAGCGCCGTGCGGTCGATGACGCGCACGCCCAGCGCGTTTTCCAGGTTGCGCTGCTGCGCGCCGGTCAGTTCGTCGTCGAGGATGGCCAGGTCGACCTCCAGCGCCTGGCAGTCCAGCGCCAGTTCCTCCGCCTTGCCCGAGCCAATGAACGTGCCCGGGTCGGGCCGCTGCCGCTTCTGCAACACGCGGCTGACCACCAGCGCCCCGGCGGTCTCGGCCAGCGCCGCCAGTTCGTCCAGCGAGTCCTCCGAGTCGGTGGAGATGAGCATGGCGCG
>DVGE01000309.1 GCA_018712885.1 Candidatus Pullichristensenella stercoripullorum
CCCGTCAAAAATGAAAGGAGTGGTTCCCATGATACAGATCATCTCCGGCGTCAAGGGCAGCGGCAAGACCAAGCGCCTTCTCGACCAGACCAACGACGCGCTCAAGGTGGAGCACGGCGACATCGTTTTTATCGACGACGATAAGCGTTACATGTATGACCTCCGCCACGAGATCCGCTTTGTGGACGCGAGCGCTTATCCCATCGCCCGCGGCTGCTCGCCGGACGCTTTCCTCGCCTTCATCAGCGGCATGCTCGCCGTCAACTATGACATTACGCTCATCAGCATCGACGCCTTCCTGAAGCTCGTGCATATCGACGACCCCGCGGAGCTGTCGCCTTTCTTTGCGGCGCTTGACAAGCTCTCGCAGGAGCACAACTGCAACTTCATGGTCTCCGTGAGCATGGAGATCGAGAAGCTGCCTGGGGATGTCCTTGCCTACGTGCAGAAGTAACATGCGCTTCTGGCCGAAACTGATCCTCCTGCTCGTCGTCATCGCGCTGCTTGCCTTTGTGGGCGCGCGCCTGTTCAGCATGGTGATGGGTCTTCTGGAAAATCTCTCCGCCGGCGGCCCGGTCACGGTCGACCCCCAATTCGCCGTGACGGAGCCGACCCCCACGCCGCGCGTGTTCACCGATCAGGACTATGACGATGTGCAAGGCGTTCTCGAGGGATAATGTGTGTTTTTTCAGGGGCTGCCGCGATCTTTCCGCGGCAGCCTGTTTTTGCGCTTTAATTTGTGATTAAATTTCCTCTTTCCACCGCTTATAACGTTGACTGGGCGGGGGAAATGCGCTATAATACAGTTTGTGTCAGTCCGCTCACTAGCCCCGAGCGCGATTGATGTTTGCGCCGTACTGACCACACGCGCGCATCGTGATCGTATTATTTGGGAGGAATCATCTGTGAGTACGTATATGGCGAATCCTCAGAACGTCGAACGTACCTGGTACGTCATCGACGCCGAGGGTCAGGTGCTGGGCCGCCTTGCCTCGCAGGTCGCGTCCATGCTCCGCGGTAAGCATAAGCCCACGTTCACGCCTCATGTGGACTGCGGCGACTACATCATCGTCGTCAACTGCGACAAGCTGGTTCTCACCGGCCGCAAGCTCGATCAGAAGCTCTACCGCTACCACACCGGTTATCCGGGCGGACTGAAGGAGATCAAGTACCGCAAATTGATGCAGAACAAGAGCACGTTCGCCTTCAAGGAGGCCGTGCGCCGCATGCTGCCCAAGGGCCCCCTCGGCTACGCGATGCTCAAGAAGCTGCACGCCTATGCCGGCCCCGAACACACCCATCAGGCTCAGAAGCCCGTGGAATACAAGCTGTAACAGGGAGGAGGACGGAAAATGTCTGAGGTTTGCTTCCATGCCGTAGGCAGGAGAAAAAAGGCGATCGCTCGCGTTCGTCTGATCCCCGGCGAGGGAAATATCATCATCAACAAGCGTTCCATCGACGATTATTTCGGCTATGAGACGCTCAAGACCGTCGTTCGTCAGCCGCTGGTGCTGACCGAGACCAACGGCCGCTTCGACGTCATCGTCAACTGCAAGGGCGGCGGCTTCACCGGTCAAGCCGGCGCCATCCGCCACGGCATCGCCCGCGCGCTGGTGAAGGCCAACGAGGAATACAAGCCCGCCATCAAGAAGGCCGGCTACCTCACCCGCGACCCGCGCATGAAGGAGCGCAAGAAGTACGGCCTGAAGGCCGCCCGTCGCGCGCCCCAGTTCTCCAAGCGCTAAACTTTACTTCGTTTGGATGCCCGCAGGAAGTTTCCTGCGGGTTTTTGTCGTTCGGGCACATAAAAAAGCCCGCGCTTGGACGGGCCAAAATCGCGCGCGGAGCGGGGGCTGGAGTCGTGCATAAAAAATCCCACGGACTCGAACCAGGCATACCCCGCGGCGCGCGCCAAAATCTGTTTAGTGCTGCTGCCTTCCGGCCCTGACACGATTCGCAGCATGACGCCGCACGGGACCCGATCGTCATCACCCGTGGAACGTTCTTCAGTATACCACAGATCGGGGAGAATTGCAAGGACTTTTTTCTCTTTGGGCTTACGGATCGACGGCGAGGCTTCGCGCTGGTCGAAAAGCAACGGAACGCGGCGCAAGACCGCGTTCCGTTGTGTTTAAGAAAAGTCCCTACGCGCGCAGGTCGAGCCAGGCGCGCTCCTCCTCCGTGAGGGCAATATCCAGGGCGGCGATGTTGGCCGCCAGGTGGCTCGGCTTGGTGGCGCTGACGGCCGGAAGGATGCCGAGCGGGTCAGTCAGGACATACGCCAAGGCGATCTGCGCCACGGTGCAGCCCTTCTTCGCGGCCATGTGCTCGGCCCTGCGCAGGCGTTCGAGATTGTCCGGGTAGAAATACCCGCGCTGTCCGCCTTCGTCGAGCGAGGCGCGCAGACGCTCAGGCTCGCTGCTAAGTATCTTGCCGGCCAGGAAGCCGTGAGCCAATGCCGCATAAGCGATGATGGTGATGCCCTCTTTCGCGCACCAGGCGCGGTCGGCAGCGTGCTCGTCGCCGGTCAGCGACGTGCAGCCGCCCCACGGGTCGCCGATCTGCCGGGCGAGGGAGTAGTTGGGGCTGAGCACACTGAAGGGCTCCAGGTCGTGGGCAAGGGCGTAGGCGTTGGCCTCGCGCACGCGAGCCATCGTCCAGTTGGAAGCGCCCAGCCGCAGCGCTTGCCCGGCGCGGACGAACTCGTTCAGCGCCTCCATGATCTCGCAGACGGGCTTGTCCGGGTCGTCGCGGTGCAGCATGTAGACGTCCACATAGTCCGTGCGCAGGCGCTCCAGCGACTGGTAGAAGTCATGGCGCATGTTTTCACGATCCACGCGCGGATGGCCGTAGGGGTGGCACCCCTTGGTGAGAATGGTGATCTGCTCGCGATTGCCGCGCGACGCCATCCACGCGCCAAGGACGAGCTCGCTCTTTCCGTAATTCTCGGCGGTATCGACGGCGGTGATGCCGGCTTCAAAGACCTTGTCGAGCAATGCGGACTGATCCTCGCCAGCGATCATGGCGGGAAAGGCGCAGCCAAACAACAGCCTGGAGACCGGACGTTGGATTTTTTCAAGACGCAGGTACTGCATAACGCGCTCCTTTCCCGCTTGTCAGGCGAATGGCTCCCAATTGTCATAGTGGTACACGGGATCGAGCGCCGCGACCCACTCGCTGACCAGGTCGGCGTAGTTTTCCTCCCGCGCGGTGGTCAGCGCTTCGTCATAGAGCTGGTCGCGCACGTCGTCGAGCGGCACGGGGCCGGGAGTGACGTCGCTCTCGTAGCGGATGATGTGGATGCCGCTCATGCCCAGCGTCGGCTCTGAGACGTCGCCAACATTGGAAAGCAGCATCGCGGCGTCGCGGAAAGTCGTGTCCCAGGCGGTGGAATCCGCGGAGACGTAATAGCCCCGGGACGCGGTCGGCTCGTTCTGCATGCCCGGATCTTCGCCATATTCGTCGATGAGCGTCTGGAAATCCTCGCCAGCGTCCAAGCGCGCCTGGATCTCGTCGAGCGTATCCTGCACGTCGGCGAAACAGGCCTCGGCCAGCGGCGCCAATTCCTCCTGCGCGGCGGCGATGGCGGCTTCCTGCGCGTCGATCTGCGCCTGCAGCGCCTCGGGATCGGCAGCGTCTTCGCCCTCGGCGGGATCGTCGTCCGTGGCCGCGAGGAGCTGTTCGTTGAGGGAATCGAGCTCGCTCTGCAGGCTGTCCAGTTCGCTCTTTGCCTGCGTATAGGGCGTGAGCACGCTGTCATCGGGGATGACCAGGATGTGCTTGACCGTGCGATAGCCCTCCGGCATCCAGGTGACAAGCGTGTCGCCGGTCATGGCGCTCTCAAAGCTGCCGGGATCGTCCGCGTAGCTGGCTTCATCGGATTCCACGTGCTCGTTGTACGCCTGCTCGATGCTCTCCTCGCTCGGCTCTGCAACTTCGGCGTCCACCTGCTCGCGCAGCTTGCTGCTCAGAGCTTCGGCGCGGTCGTAGGCCAGCAGCGAGGCAAGATCCTGCCCGCCGGCATACAGTTCATATTCGGCACGCGCGGCGCGCACGTCCTCGTCCGCGTCGGTCATTTGGGCAAGGGCGCTTTCATAGTAGGCATCGTAGCTTTCCTGCGCGCTCTGTTCGAGCTCGGCGACCTCCTCGTCGCTCAGCGCCACGCCGCGGCGCTCCGCTTCAGCGGCCTGCGCCACGCGCTGCACGGCCAGATCCACGCAGCTATCGCGCAGGGAGACGACCGTCGCGTCATCCAGCTCCATGCCATACATGCTGTAGATTTGATAGTAGTACGACCATTGGAGATTGAAATCATAAAGTATGTCCGCCACGGTCACGGTCCCGCCGTCGTATTCCGCCAGCACCGTTTCGCGGATATCGTCAACAGCAGCGCGATCTTCCGCGATCTGCATGAGGGGATCGACGCCGATGAGGTTGCAGCCCGTCAGCGCCAGGCACAGCGCGGCCACCAGCGCCGCAGCTATCCAACGTTTCCTGTTCATAACGCATAACCTCCCGAGAAAAAACGGACGGGCGAAAAACTTCGCCTGTCCGTTATCTTACCACGAATCGCCCGAGCGTGCAAGCGTTTTTGCGTTGCTTTCCGCGCGCAAAAAGCCCAAAATCACCTCTTCGAGCGGTTGTTTACAATTTGTCCATAGATCGTCGAACGTTCGGCCCATATCCACGCGCTTCCGCCGCCGCGCGTTCACACCGCGCAGCACGATGTCCGCGCCCCGCGGCAGCATGTTTCCGTCCGCGAGCGGCTGCACGAGCAGGAGATCGCAGACGATGCTGAACAACTCCCGCTCCACGCGCCTTCGCAGCGGCGAGGCCGTGCGCGGCCGCAGCGGGCAGCCGATGAGCGCCAGCGCGTCCACGGGGTAGCGTTCCGCGAGGAACAGGGCGCGCAGGCAGCCATCGCCCGCGCCAAGAAGAGAAAGGCCATGCCCGGCCTCATGAGCGCAGAAACTCTCTGCGTCCACGGGCGAGGGCACGGCCTCGAGACCATGCGCTTCCAGCGACGGGCGCAGCGCCTGCAAGCGCCCCTGCGCGTCGCTCAACAACAGGCATTTGGACATGCGCGCTCCTTTCGGGGCGCCGCAGCTGCCTACGCCTGCCCCAGCTTCTTGATGATGTCGTGCCCAGCCATCACCAACATACGGTCGCTCGATGAGAGCAGCGTACCAGGCATGGGCGAGGCGTCGACATGGCCGTCGCGCCGGATGGCGATGACGTTGATGCCCAGGCGCTTGCGCAGGTCGAGCTGCGCGAGCGTCTTGCCGTTCCACTCCTGCGGCACCTGGATCTCCACCATCGAATAATCCGGGGACAGCTCTATGAAATCCAGTATGTTGCCGGCCATGAGATTATGCGCCACGCGCTTGCCCATGTCGCGCTCGGGGAAGATGACCTTGTCCGCGCCCAGCTTGGTGAGCATGCGGCCGTGCACCTCGTCCTGCGCGCAAGCGGCGACGTAGTTCAATCCGAGTTCCTTCATCAGCATCGTGGTCATGCAGCTGGCGCGCAGGTCGCCGTCGATGGCGACCACGGCCACGTCAAAGTCGCGCACGCCCAACTGCACCAGCGCCTCGCGGTTCATGCCGTTGGCCTCGACACAATGGGTCACGTGGTCGCGCAGAAGCTCCACGCGCTCCGGATCGATGTCGATGGCCAGCACTTCGCCGCCATTCGCGCACAGCGTCGCCGCCAGCGTCGCGCCAAAACGTCCAAGTCCGACCACTACGAATTGCTTTTTCACCATTGTCTTTCCCTCCGTTAGCCGACCAGCACGCGCTCCTCAGGGTAGCGGAACGCATCCTTGGTCTGTGCCTGTTTGTGTCCGAGCGCCAAAGTCAGGGTCAGGGGCCCGACGCGCCCGATGTACATTGCCAGGATCAAAAGGAA
>DVGE01000310.1 GCA_018712885.1 Candidatus Pullichristensenella stercoripullorum
TGGTGGCCAATACTTCTTTGCAAAAGTTCCTTGACCTTATCAGGCGCAGATCGTAAACGCACGCCCCCGCGCGGGGCGTTTTTCTTTGCCAACGTTAAAATATTTACGCCCATGCTATCTTCTGGCAAAAAGCCTTGACATTTCCACTTTCCGGCATTATGATTATTTAGCTTAATTAAACGTTTGGGAGGCGCGCGATGGACCCCGATCTTGCCACGCTCAACGAGCTGTTCACCACCACCTACCGCTCCGTGCTGAAGGTGGAGGAGGTCATGCTGCGCCACCTGAGCAACGGCAGCCTCACCCTCAGCGAGATGCACATGCTCGAATGTATCGGCAAGCGCAAGGGCGACGCCGCCATCACCGACATCGCGCAGGAACTGGACATCACCCCGCCTTCTGTGACCATGGCCGTCAAGCGGCTGGAAAAGAAGGGCTTTATCACCAAGGACCGCTCCAAGGAGGATGGCCGCCGCGTGCGCGTGCGCCTCACCGAGGAAGGCCGCCGCGCCGAGACCGCCCACCGCTACTTTCACCGCCAGATGCTGCGCGCCGTGTCGCGCGCTCTGGAACCGGTCCAGCGCGATGCCCTGCTCTCCGCCCTTGCGAGCATCAACGAATTTATGCGCCAGAAAGTCGAAGAATACGACGGCGCGAGGAGGGAAAACGCATGAGGATACTGGGGACCGGCAGCGCCCTGCCCGCGCACACGCTCACCAACGACGACCTGAGCAAGTTCCTCGATACCTCGGACGAGTGGATCCGCACGCACACCGGCATCCGCTCCCGGCAGGTCATCACCGACGAGACGCTTTTGCAGCTCGCCGCCCGCGCCGCCAACGCCGCGCTGGAAAACGCCGGCCTTGTCGCCGCGGACATCGACTATATCCTTGCATCCAGCGTCCTGCCGGACACCATCACCCCCTCCCTCGGCTGCCTTTTGCAGGCGGAGATCGGCGCGGACTGCCCGGCGCTGGACGTAAACGCAGCCTGCGCGGGCTTCCTCTACGCCCTCGACCTCGCCGACGCGCTCACCGTCTCCGGCAAGGCGCAGCGCGTGCTGGTGGTATGCGCCGAGGGCATGACCCGCATGGTCGACTGGACGGACCGCTCCACCTGCGTGCTCTTTGGCGACGGCGCGGGCGCGGCCGTGGTCGATGGGGGAGAGGGCGGCCTCATGGCCACCTTGCTCACCAGCCAGGGCGACGCTACCCACCTCAACATGTACCCCGACCCGGGCAACAGCCCCTTCGCCACCTGCCGCGTTCCCGCGCGCGCACTGCACATGGACGGCCCGGAGATCTACAAATTCGCCGTTTCCCACTCGGTCAGCGACCTGCGCGCCGTCTGCGAAAAAGCGGGCGTGTCGCTTAATGACATCGACCACTTCCTTCTGCATCAGGCCAACAGGCGCATCATCGACGCCGCGCGCGCGCGCCTCAAGCAGCCCATCGAGAAATTCCCCATGAATGTCGAGGTGCGGGGCAACACCTCCTCGGCCAGCGTGCCCATTTTGCTGGACGAGGTCAACCGCGCCGGCCGCCTGCACGCGGGCGACAAACTGGCCATGAGCGCCTTTGGCGCGGGCCTGACCACCGGCGCGTGCGTGCTCACGTGGACAAAGGAATGATTTCCTTTTCCGATAAAAAACACATTTGGAGGATGACACCATGATCTTCGAGAAAGTTGCCGCTCTGCTGGCGGACTACAAGGGCATCGACGTTAGCACCATCACCATGGATTCGAGCTTTGCCGAGTTGGAGCTGGATTCCCTCGACGTGGCCGACCTCGTCATGCAGATCGAGGACGAACTGGGCGTGAGCATCGAACTCGACCAGAGCGTCACCACCATGAAGGACCTCATTGCCAAGATCGAAGAGGCGAAGAACGCATGATCCATACCGACGTCTGCGACCGCATCGGCATCGAGTACCCGATCTTTCAGGGCGGCATGGCCTGGGTGAGCGAGCACGTGCTCGCCGCGGCGGTCTCCAATGCCGGCGGGCTGGGCATCATCTCGGCCATGAACGCCCCCGGCGAATACCTGCGCAAGGAGATACGCGCCTGCCGCGAAATGACCGACCGCCCCTTCGGCGTCAACGTCATGCTGATGAGCCCGCACGCGCCCGAGGTGGCCAAGGTCATCCTCGAGGAAAAGGTGCCGGTCGTCACCACCGGCGCGGGCCTGCCCGGCGTTTACATGAAGGAATGGGTGCCTGCGGGCATCAAGGTGGTGCCCGTCGTCCCCTCCGTGGCCATCGCCAAGCGCGTGGCGCGCGAGGGCGCGACCGCCGTCATCGCCGAGGGCTGTGAATCCGGCGGCCACGTGGGCGAACTGACCACCATGGCCCTTGTGCCTCAGGTGGTGGACGCGGTGGACGTTCCCGTGCTGGCCGCGGGCGGCATCGCCGATGGCCGCGGCATCGCGGCGTCGTTCATGCTCGGCGCGCGGGGCGTGCAGGTCGGCACGCGCTTCCTCTGCGCCACCGAGTGCCAGGTCCACCCCAATTACAAAAAGAAGATCCTCGCCGCGCGCGACATCGATACCGTGGTCACCGGCAAGCGCCTCGGCCACCCCGTGCGCTGCCTGAAGAACCCCTTCGCCCGCTCCTTTGGTCAGATGGAGTACGATTCCACGATCACCAACGAGGAGATCGAAGCGTTCGGCGCCGGCTCGCTGCGCAAGGCGGCGGTCGAGGGCGATATGGAAAACGGCAGCATCATGGCCGGCCAGATCGCCGCGCTGGTGAAGGAAGAACAGCCCGCCGCCCAGATCATCCGCGAGATGTTCGCGCAGGCGGAGACATTGCTTGCGGAGGCCGCCAAATGGGTAAGATAGCGTTCGTCTTCGCCGGTCAGGGCGCGCAGTACGCGGGCATGGGCAAAGAGCTTTACGAGGCTTCCCCCGCCGCCCGCGCCGCCTTCGACCGCGCCGAGTCCCTGCGCCCCGGCACGCTGGAAATGTGCTTTTCCGGCCCCGCCGAGGCCCTGAGCGTCACCGCCAACACCCAGCCCTGCCTCTTTGCCATGGACTACGCCTGCGCCGCCGCCGCGCGCGAGGCCGGCGTTTCCCCGGACTGCGCGGCGGGCTTCTCGCTGGGCGAGGTGGCGGCCATGGCCTTCGCCGGCGTCATGGATTTTGACGAGGCCTTCCGCTTCGTCGTCAAGCGCGCGGAGGAGATGCAGTCCTGCGCCGAAAAGCACCCCGGGGCCATGGGCGCGGTCTTGCGCCTCACCCCTGCGCAGGTGGAGGACATCTGCCGCGCCTTCCCGGACAAGGCCTTCCCCGTCAACTACAACTGCCCCGGCCAGACGGTGGTCGCCTGCGCTGTGGAAGTTTACGACGAACTGGCCGCCAAAGTGACCGAGGCGCGCGGCCGCATGCTGCGCCTCAACGTCAGCGGTGCCTTCCACACCCCGTGGATGGGCGATGCCGCCGAGGCGCTCAAGGCCTATCTGGCAAACAAGCCCACGCGCGTTCCCGAACTGCCCCTCTACGCCAACGCCACCGCCCAGCCCTACGGGGATGACGCGGCGCAGCTTCTCAGCACCCAGGTCTGCCACCCGGTGCGCTGGCAGGAGAGCGTTGAGCGCATGGCGGAGGCGGGCGTAGATACCTTCATCGAGGTCGGCGCGGGCAAGACGCTCTCCGGCCTCATCCGCAAGACCATCCCCGGCGCGGCCATCTTCAACGTGGAAAAGCCGGAAGATCTGCAAAAACTTTCGGAGGTGCGCGCATGAACGGCAAGATCGCCCTCGTCACCGGCGGCAGCCGCGGCATCGGCCGCGCCATCGCCCTGAAACTCGCACAGGACGGCTGCGACGTGGCCATCCTCTACGCCGGACGCAAGGAAGCGGCCGACGAAACCGTTTCCCTTCTCACGGCGACGGGCGCGCGCGCCCTGGCCGTACAGTGCAACGTGGCCGATGAAAAAGCCGCCGAAGCGGCGGTGAAGGAAGTTGCCCAGGCGCTCGGCCCCATTGATATACTGGTCAACAACGCCGGCATCGTGCGCGACGGCCTGGCCATGCGCATGTCCAGCGAGGACTTCCGCGCCGTGCTGGACGTCAACCTCACCGGCGCTTTCCACATGATTCGCGCCTGCCTGCCGCAGTTCGTGCGCAGGCGTTCGGGCCGGATCATCAACATCACTTCCGTTTCCGGCATGATGGGCAATCCCGGGCAGGCCAACTATGCCTCCAGCAAGGCGGGGCTGATCGGCCTGACCAAGACCATCGCGCGCGAGGTCGCCTCGCGCGGCGTCACCGTCAACGCCGTGGCGCCGGGTTTCATCGAGACGGACATGACCGCCTCCATGAACGAATCCGCCCTGCAAAAGGGGCTTTCCGCCGTGCCGATGGGACGCATCGGCAAGCCGGAAGATGTCGCAAACGCCGTGTGCTTCTTTGCGGGCGACGGCGCGGGCTATATCACCGGCTGCGTCCTCAAGGTGGACGGCGGCATGTACATCTGAGCTTTTCGCCGCGCGCAGAGGGCGCGCGCAGGAGGATGCTATGAACAGAGTGGCCATTACCGGCCTGGGCGTGATTTCGCCCGTCGGTTGCGATATTGAAACCGTCTTTGCAAGCCTGAAAGACGGCAAATGCGGCGTGGGCAAAATCACGCGCTTTGACCCTTCGGAAACCAAGATCTCCGTGGCCGCCGAGGTCAAGAATTTTGACCCCGAGGCCTTCGGCATTTCCCGCGGCGACACCCGCCGCATGGATTTGTTTACCCAGTACGCCATGGCCGCCGCACAGCAGGCCGTGGACGACAGCGGCATCGCCGGCGCGGTGGAGCCGGAGCGCTTCGGCGTATACGTGGGCAGCGGCATTGGCGGCATGAATACGTTCATGGCCGAGTGCGACAAGCTCGAAAAGCGCGGCCCCAGCCGCATTTCCCCGCTGTTTATCCCGATGATGATCAGCAACATCGCCGCGGGCAATATCGCCATCCGCTTTGGCTGCAAGGGCCCGAGCCTGCCGGTGGTCACCGCCTGCGCCACTTCCACAAACACCATTGGCGAGGCGTTCCACGCCATCCGCTTCGGTTATGCAGACGCCATCCTCGCCGGCGGCAGCGAGGCCACCGTCAACGCCCTGGCCATCGGCGGCTTTGCCAACTGCAAGGCGCTGACCGAGTCTGCCGACCCGGACGCCGCCTCCCTGCCGTTCGACAAGCGGCGCGCCGGCTTTGTGCTCGGCGAAGGCGCGGCCGTGGTGGTGCTGGAAAACTACGAACACGCCGTCAAGCGCGGTGCGCACATCTACGCGGAGCTGGTGGGCTACGGCAATACCTGCGACGCCCACCACATCACCGCGCCCGACCCTGAGGCCGAGGGCGGCGCGCGCGCTATCCGCCTGGCCTACGAGGAGGCCGGCAGCCCTGAGGGCCTGCTCTACATCAACGCCCATGGCACCGGCACGCCGCTGAACGATTCTTCGGAAACGCTGGCCAT
>DVGE01000311.1 GCA_018712885.1 Candidatus Pullichristensenella stercoripullorum
CGGCGAAGTGGAGCGCGTCGATGAGTGGGGCAAGCGCCGTCTGGCCTACGCCATCAACTACAAGACCGAGGGCTACTATGTGCTGATGTACATCAAGGCCCCCGCCGACCTGCCCCGCGAGCTCGAGCGCAACCTGAAGATCTCCGACCAGGTGCTGCGCTATCTCGTCATCCGCTACGAGGGCGAGCTGCCCGCCAAGCGCGAGATGAACCGCCCTGTGCGCGAGAACGCTGAGGCGCCCGCCGCTGAAGCACCCGCCGCCGCGCCGGTCGCCGCTCCCGCGCCCGTTGTGGAAGAGGCCGCGCCCGCTGAGACCGCGGACGAGGAAGCCCCTGTTTCCGAGGCGGAATAATCAGGGCGGCTGACCCCGTCAAGGAGGTTGCAAGCCATGAACAAAGCCATTTTGATCGGGAACCTTGCCAGGGACCCGGAAACGCGCACCACGGCCTCCGGCGTCACCGTATGCCAGTTCACCATTGCGGTCAACCGCCGCTATGTGAACCAGCAGGGCGTGCGTGAAGCGGATTTTATCCCCATCGTCGCCTGGCGGCAGACCGCGGAGCTGTGCTCCCGCTATCTGTCCAAGGGGCGCAAGGTCGCGGTGGAGGGCGTCATTCAGGTCCGTTCCTATGATGCGCAGGACGGCTCGAAGCGCTACGTCACCGAGGTCGTTGCCGACAATGTGGAGTTCCTTTCCTCGCCGCAGGGCGACCGCCAGCAGCGCGCGGACAATCCGCCGCCGCCCAGCGAACCCAGCGGCTATACGCCTGACCAGGATGCCTTTACCGACGTGGACGACGAACTGCCGTTCTGAGGCGTCCGCACCATCATTCAAGGAGGAAAACAGCAATGTCTGAAGATAGAGGCGAACGGGTACGCCGTCCCCGCGGCCGCAAGCCCCGCCGCAAGGTCTGCCAGTTCTGCGTGGACAAGGTCCAGCACATCGACTACAAGGACATGGTGCGTCTGCGCATGAAGTACACCAGCGAGCGCGGCAAGATCCTGCCCCGCCGCATGACCGGCACCTGCGCCAAGCATCAGCGTCAGCTGTCCACGGCCATCAAGCGCGCCCGTGTGATCGCCCTGCTGCCCTACGTCTCCGAATAGGCGACAGGGCGACAGTGCCGCCGGCCAGCGCCGTTGGCTCGGATCTGACGAACACCCACCCCACGAGCAGGGGGTGGGTGTTCTGCGTTTCGGTCCGGTTGGGGCGAAGGCGGGAGTTGACGGCGGTTTGGGGAGGCGGCCTACGGACTGATGCGCCCTGCCTTTGCCGCGATGTTTGCCGCCGCTTGCGCGTCCCGCGCGTGACCGGCTCGGTGCAGCGCTGAGGAAAGGCGGCGCGCGGCGCTCTCGACGGCTTTTGCCAGCTCTTCGAACGGGATCTTCGCCTCGGGTGGGGCGCCGTCGTGTTTTCGCCGGCCGGTCATGCCGCGCAGCAGGACGCGCGCGCCGTCCTTGCGGCCTTCGAGTAAGAAGGGGCCGTCCTCGAAACGCAGCTCGAAGGTCGCCTGCCTGCGGCTGGAGACGCGCAGAAGTTCCTCCGCCCACCAGTCAAGCACGGTGGCGGCGAAGTCCGTCCACTGATCGTCCGGGAACGCGGCCCCATCGAGCAGGCAGTAGAACGTGCAGGTAAACAGCGCCTCGTCGCGGTCGTAGAAAAAGTCATCCGCGAGGACGATGCGGAAGGATGCCTCGGCGTCAGGCATCATTCTACCACCTCCTCCGCGGGCGTAAGACCGGCGCTGCCGTCCAACCCCCATCTCTCCTCTCCGTCCTCCACCACCGCAGGCGGCAAGCCCCTGCGCGTGGGCTTGTCGCCGTCTACACCCTCTCCCGTTCCACCAGAACCGAAACGCAGCGCCCTTGCCCTCTGCTCGTGGGATATGGGCGCGTCGTCACGGGGGCGAAGGCGCTGGCTGCCGGTACTGCCGGCCCGCAGGCGGCAAGCCCCTGCGTGTGGGCTTGTCGCCGTCTGCACCCGCTCCCGTCCCACCAGAACCAAGACGCAGCGCCCTTGTCCCCTGCTCGTGGGGCATAAGCGCGTCGTCACGGAGCCGAAGGCGCTGGCTGCCGGCACTGCCGGCCCGAAGGCGCTGGCCGCCGGCACTGCCGGCACTGCCGGCCTGGCATCATCCTTCCACCGCCGATACGGGCGCGAGGCCGGCGCTGTATGCGTCTATGCCCAGCATGTTGCCAGCGTTGCCGCTGAAGGCGATGTTGTACCACTTGTCACCGTAGCGGGCGCACTGCATGCACTGGTACCATTCCTCGCCGCCGATGGAAAGGCGCGCCACCACGTCGCTCATCGCGTCGTAGCCGTAGGCGGCGGCCTGCTGCGCCCGCATGCGCAGGCTGTTTTGCGACAGGTAATTTTCGTCGATGTTCTGCACGGGGATGAACTCGATTAACTCCAGCGCTTCCAGCAGCGGGGCAACATCGTTTGCGGCGAGGGCGGCGCGGAAGGCCTCGACCTCAGCCTCATCCTGGAACATCACCGCCTGCGCGCCAAATTCGCCGTATTCGTCCGGCCATGAGAGCGCCAGCCACTGGTAGTAAAGCGTGTTCGCCAGCTCCGCGTAGCGCTTCGCCGCAGCCATCTGCAACTGGTGATCGCCGCCGAGGGGCAGGGCGCTGTTGCCCGGCATAAAGGCGCGGACGCGCCAGAGCGACGCCTGCGCGTCGACGTTCTCCACATACGTCTCGATGGCGAAGGTGGCGAGCATGCCGGCCGCGTCGCCGCTTTTCTTGGCCTGCAGATAGGCAGCGACGGCCTCTTCCGGGCTTTCATAGCCCTCGCCCTCGAAGCGGACGCCGGAAAGCGCCACTTGCGGGGTTTCCTCGACAGCCTCGTCGCGCCGGGGGCGCAGGGCGCTCGGCGCTTCCGCCAGCGCCGGCACGGTCAGCAGCAGGACAAGCAGGCAGATGAGCAGCCTTTTCATTTTCTTTCCCTCCCGTTCCATCGTTGCTTTCAGTATAGCGGAAACGGCGGCGAAATGCAATAAAAAACGCCCCCGAAGGGGCGGCCAGAGCGCTGACAAAGCCCACAACCGCAAAAACCACCCTGATAAAATGAAAATCCGTAGCAATTTTAGCTTCCTTGGGTGGATTTGCCGAGCCCTTCGGGATCGTCAAATCCAGTCGCAAGGTTGCAAGCCGAAAGGCTTGCAAGTCGCCGCTGGCGACCGTTTTTGACGGTCAAAGATCGGCAAAAACGCCTTGGCGAAAAATTTTGCCATCGGCAAAATTTCCTTGCTTACGGGCTTTCTCAACGCTCTGCCAGTCTGTTGACTCTGTCAACCTCCTGAACGCCCTCGAAGGAGGCGGCGCTTGTCAATGAAGTAGTTTTGACAAGCTGGCGAACGGGGGCTCGCCTCCCCCGCCGGATGCCGCACCTCGGTTTTTGCTTTGAGACGTGTCGGCTTCGCCTTTGACAAGACCCAGAGCGCCGGCAAAGCCTGCAACCGCAAAGATCGCCCCGTTCCCGCCGTACACGAAACGATCCTGCCGATTTTGCCGATCATTAAAACCGGCAGGCTTTCGTCAGCTTGAAGATCCCGCGGCTTTTCGACCCGCCGCCGGGAACAGGCAAAACGCGAAAGGGTTTCGGCCCTCTCGCGCTCTCCTTGGGGTCTTTGACAGCCGGACGCCTCTCGAAGGGGCGGCAGAGCGCTGGAAAGACCTGCGACCACGAAAGTCGCAAGAGCGGATGCCCTCTCCGCTTCCCTGGCTCCCGGGCCTTCCCTGCGCTCCACATTGGCAAAGCCCGCCGCTGTCTCGCGGGAAAAATCTGCCGGTCTTAAACCGCGCCGACGTATTCCTCCAGCGTGATGTCCTGCTCGCGGATCGCCGTGGCCGCCTTGACGCCGACGTAGCGGTAGTGCCACGGCTCGTAGCTGATGCCGGTGATGTGCGCCTTGTTCGCCGGGTAGCGCTGGATAAAGCCGTATTCGTGGGCGTGGGCGCGCAGCCAGGCGTATTGCTCGGTGCTCTCAAAGCCGTCATTGGTCTCGGTGGTGACGTCGAAGCAGAGGCCGGTCTGGTGCTCGCTGGCCCCCGGCGGCTGGGCGTAGCCGGGCTCGCTCTCCTCGAAGATCTCCTTCTGGCGCTGGTAGTCGCGGTAGCCGCTGGTGACGATGAAGCCGTTGACATTGTCGTCCTCGGCGGCGGCGAACATCTTTTCCATGGCCTCGTAGGTCTCGCGGGTGACGTAGATGTCGCTGCGGGCGAGGCGGAAGGAATGGCGCTCCTCATAGAGGTTGACCAGCGCCTCGGGCACGTAGTCCGCCGAGAGGGGGTTGTCCTCGTTGACGAGCAGTATGCCGCCCTTGTAGCGCGTGGAATCCACGCCGAAATGCCAGCCGAGGCCAAAGCTGCCGCCCATGAGCGCCAGCACCGCGGCCAAGGCGACGATCGTCTGCCACAGGGGGCGCTTCGCCGCGCGCCGGGGCTTCTTCGCCGCCGCGCGATCCTCCTGCATGCGCCGCGCCCGGCGCGAGTTGGGGTCAAGCGCCGCGTTTGCCGTCGCCATGAGGCATCCTCCTTCGCATCCGCCCGCAAGGGGCGTTTTCTCTTGGACGTCTTTCCCGCGCGCGCGGTTCCCTATTTGTGGTACGGCTCCCCGGCCAGTATGCGCTCGGCGCGGTAGAGCTGTTCGAGCAGGATCACGCGCATCAGCCCGTGGGGAAAGGTGAGGCGGGAAAAGGAGACTTTTTCATCGGCGCGAGCAAGCACGGCGGCCGACAGGCCGTTGGAACCGCCGATGACCAGCACCGTGCGGCCGCCCAGCCCCGCCCAGCGGCGCAAGCACCGGGCCAGCCCCGGCGAATCCGGCGCTTCGGCCTCCACGCAGAGGGCGACCACATGGTCGCCGGGGCGGATGCGCTTCAAAAGCGCCTCGCCCTCCTTCTGGAGCGCCCGTTCCCCAAGGCTGTCCGGGGAGTCATCCACCTGCTCGACGCTATACTTGCCGTAGCGGGAGAGGCGCTTTAAGTATTCCTCCACGCCCGCGCGCTGCCACGGCTCCTTGAGCCGGCCCACGCAGAGCACCACGGCGTTCACGCCGCGCCCCCCGCAAGCAGCGCCGCGATGTCCAGCGCGTAGATGCCGGCCATGATGAGCGCGCCCACGCAGAGCATGCACAGCGCCCCCGCCCGCAGCTTCTCGCCGCCCGGCGGCACGGCGCGTATGCCGTGCATGCGGCGGCTGTGTTCCGTCACGCGCAGAAAGCCGCGCATCGCCCAGGCGAGCAGCGCCACGTAAAAGAGCATCCAGAACACGCCCTGCCAGCCGCCCATGTAGGCGAACGTGCCCTGCGCGAGCAGCGCCTCTTCCTCGGCGGTGACTTCCGCGCCGGCGGAATAGACGTTCATCAGCACGATGGCGGCGTTGTGCACCGTGTGGTAGGTGATGGCGGCATAGACGCTGTCAAAGGCGAAGGCCACGTAGCCGAGCATCAGCCCGGTGAACAGTTCGGCGGGCACGCCGGAGAGCGAGCCGTGCCAGAGGGTAAAGAGCACGGCCGTGAGCACAATGGCCTTTTTGGTGCCCAGCCGCTCGAACGCGCCCAGCATCGCCCCGCGGAAGAGGAACTCTTCGCATACGCCGGGCAGCACGGCCACGGAGAGCACCATCAGCGTCGCGCCCTGCGTGGTGGTGGGCAGGTCAAGGCCGGTGGAGGCGTAGGGGATATGCAGCGCTTCGAGCAGCATCATCCACAGGACGGTCACGTATTGCGCCAGCAGAAGGCCGCACAGCGCCAGCCCCACCATGCCGAGCATGGCCAGCGGGCGCATGCCGTTCAGCCGCGCCGCCTCCGCGCTGCCCGCGCGCCGCACCGCCAGCGCCGCGGGCAGGAGCACGAAGGGCAGGTAGTAAACGGCCGTAGCCAGGAGCGAGAGCGCCTGCGCGTCCATGCCGGGGAACAGCCCCTGCAAAAACGCCCCCAGAGCGGGCGAAAAGAGGCTGAAGGCAATGAGCGAAACCACCGCCCAGAGATACAGCGCCGCGCCCATCGCCAGCGGCGGCCGCCTGCGCGCGCCCATGTCCGGCCCGTTCGCCGCCTCGGGCCGGGGTATATCGCTATACATTGAAGCGGAACAGCGTCACGTCGCCGTCCTTCATCACGTAGTCCTTGCCCTCGGAGCGCACCAGACCTTTTTCCTTGCAGGCGTTCATGCTGCCCTCGCGCACCAAATCGTCGTAGGCGACGATCTCGGCGCGGATGAAGCCGCGCTCAAAGTCCGAGTGGATCTTGCCGGCGGCCTGCGGCGCGCGCGTGCCCTCGGGGATGGTCCAGGCGCGCACTTCCTTGGGCCCGGCGGTGAGGAAGCTGATCAGGCCCAGCAGGTGATATCCCAGCTTCACCAGCCGGTCGAGGCCGCTCTTTTCAAGGCCCATGTCCTCCAGAAACATCTGCTTGTCCGCCGGGTCGAGCTGGGCGATCTCCTCTTCCGCCTTGGCGCAGATGACCAGCACTTCCGAGCCCTCGGCCTCGGCGATCCTGCGCACTTTTTGCACCAGCGGCAGTTCGCTTTCGTCCCTGCCCACGTCGCCCTCGGCGATGTTGGCGGCGTAGACCACCTTCTTCATCGTCAAAAGGAACCAGCTCTCGGCCACTTCCAGGAGCTCCTTGGAAAGCGCCGCCGTGCGCGCGGGCTTGCCTTCGTTCATGTGCGCAAGGAGGATGTCGGCGCACTCCAGCTCGTCCTGGAACTTCTTTTCGCCGTTGCGCACCAGGTGCGCGGCCTTTTCGCGGCGGCGGGAGACGGTTTCAATGTCGGCGAGGATCAGCTCGGTCTGGATGGTGTCGATGTCGCGCGCGGGATCGACGCTG
>DVGE01000312.1 GCA_018712885.1 Candidatus Pullichristensenella stercoripullorum
ACGGAGATCATGCCCGGCCGCCCGACCATCGCCCACCACCGCCATCCCTTCGATTCCATCAAAAAGCCCATCGACCGAAGCGCCGACCCCGTGACCAAGCTGGCCGTGGGCATCATCACCGCCGCCGAACAACAGACGATGAACTACTATATGAACGTCTGCGGCCTCTACCCCACGGAACTGGGCCGCAAGCTCTATCAGGAGATCGGCATGGTGGAGGAGCAGCACGTTTCCCAGTACGGCGGCCTCATGGACGTGCGTGAGAGCTGGCTGGAGGGCCTGCTCATGCACCAGTACACCGAGTGCTACCTCTACTGGTCGTGCGTCCAGACCGAGACCTGCCCGGCCATCCGCGATCTTTGGCAGCAGCTTCTGGAGCAGGAGATCACCCACCTGCACATCGCGGCGAGCCTGCTGCGGGAATACGAGCGCAAGGACTGGCAGGAGGTCATCCCGCATCCCGAGTTCCCCGCGCCCCTGACGCTGAAGGAGAACATCGCCTACGTGCGCGGCGTTCTGGAAAACACCGTCTGCGACACCGCCGTGCGCGAGAGCTGGGAAAACGTCTCCGCCCTCAGGCCGGATTTCGAGTTTTTCAAGTATCAGGCCATCGTCAACAAGGACGTCGCCGCCGTGCCCAGCCACATGGTCATCGACCGCTATATCGCTCAGAACGGCCAGGACTACCGCTGGGAGACGGAGAAAGAGCCCATCCCCGAATTGCGGGATCGCCGCCGCGACGAAACGGCGCTCGGACGCATGCCCAGCCCCGTGCCCAGCGGCGCGCGATGAAAAAGTGCCCGAGGCTTCTTGGAGCCTCGGGCAGAACTTTACGCCTCCGCGCCGCGCCGCAGCTTTCGGTAGAAGCACAGCGCCACGACAAGAGACACCGAATCGACGACGGGCTGCACCGCCATGCAGCCGTAGAGAGGGATAAGGGCGTTGAAAAGAAACAGCAGCGGTATGTCCAGCACGCCCTTGCGCAATATGGAACAGACGAGCGATTCCTTCACCCTGCCCATGGCCTGAAACTGCACGATCATCGGGTAGCAAACGGACATCATCGGCATGGCCACCACCATGATGCGCAAAAAGGCGGCGCTGTATTCGATGGTGCGCGCGTCGGCGATGAACAGCCCCGTGAGCGCCGGCGCGAAGATCTCGTAGACCACGAGGCACAGCAGCGCGAACCCCAGCGAAACGCCGCAGCCAAAGACGAAAGCCGCGTGCCGCCGCTGCTGATCGCCGGAGGCGTAGTTGTAGGCCAGCAGCGGCAAAAGCCCGTTGGCCACGCCGATGGAGAAGTAGAGCGGCAGCTGATCGAGCTTTTTGACGATGCCCAGCGCCGCCACCGCCTCCGTCTCATAGCCGGAGACGAACTTGGACAGCGCCGCCACCGCCACCACCGTCAGCGCGTACTGCACGCAGGAGGGAAAGCCGATGGACAGCACGTTTTTCAAATACCTGCCCGCGCCGCGCAGACAGGCGGGGGAGAGGCAGACCACCGTCCGCCGCCGCTTTATCAGCACATAGGCGATGAAGAACAGCGCTGATAGCATATTGGAGATGGCCGTGGCCGCGCCCGCGCCCTCCGCGCCCATATCGAGGAATTGCGGCAGCACGAAGAGGGGGTCGAGGACGATGTTGCACACGCCGCCCAGCGCCACGCCCAGCGCCGCCGCCGTCGCCCCGCCCTCGGCGCGCACGAGGTTTCCCAGAAGCAGGTTGAGGATGGTGCCCGCGCCGCCAAAGACGACCACCCACTTGGCGTAGCCAAAGGCGAGCGCGTAGGTCTCGTCCGTCGCCCCGCAGAGGCGGAGGATGGGCGAGGCAAGGGCAAAGAACAGCGCGGAAAAGGCCACGGCGGCGAACAGCCCGCCCCAGAAGGCGAGCGCCGACACCTGCCGCGCCCGCTGTTCGTCCTTCGTTCCCAAAGCGTGCGCCATCACGCTGGCCCCGCCTACGGCGAAGAGATTCGAGACCGCCGTGAGCATCACAAAGATCGGGCCCACCACCGTCACCGCCGCCGTCTGCCGCGGCTCGTTGAGCAGGCCGACGAAGTAGGTGTCGGCCAGGTTGTAGATGAGCACGATCATCTGCCCGACGATGGTGGGCACGATCTGTTTGAGCACCGCCCGCTTCACAGGCATGCGCTCGAACAGATCGCTCTTGTCCACGCGCTTGTCCACCGCTGTGCGCCTCTTTTCTTCCGGACGTTCCGCCTGCGGGCGGTCAGCGCGCCGTCACCAGGCGGATGAGCATGGCGCTCATCGCGTCCATGTCCTCGATGGCGATCAATTCGTGGCGGCTGTGTGCGTTGAGGCCGCCGGTGCCGAGGTTGGGGCAGGGCAGGCCCATGAAGGAGAGGCGGCTGCCATCGGTGCCGCCGCGGATGGGCTCGCGCACGGGCGTCACGCCCACGGCGCGATAGGCGTCCTCAGCGCGGCGGACGACGTCCATGTGCCCGGCGAGCACTTCCGCCATGTTGTAATAGGAATCGACCAGCTGCAGCGCCACCGTGCCCTCGCCGTAGCGCGCGTTCAGCTGCGCGGCGGCGTCGGCGGCGAAGCGCTTGCGCGCCTCGAAGCGTTCGCGGTCGTGGTCGCGGATGATGTAGTGAACGATACATTCCTCTACGCTGCCGCGCAGGTCGCAAAGATGGTAAAAGCCCTCGTAGCCCTCGGTGCGCTCGGGCACCTCGTCCTCCGGGAAGCGGGAAACGAGCTCGCAGGCCACGCGGTTGGCGTTGACCATGCGCCCCTTGGCCGAGCCGGGATGGACGCTGACGCCGTGAATGGTGTACACGGCGGAGGCGGCGTTGAAGTTCTCGAATTCGACCAGACCCACGTCGCCGCCGTCCACGGTGTAGGCAAAGTCAGCGCCAAAGCCCTCCACGTCGAAGCGATCCGCGCCGCGGCCGATCTCCTCGTCGGGCGTGAAGGCTATCTTGATCGTGCCATGGGGGATGGAGGGGTCGTTGGCGAAGGTTTCCAGCGCGGTCATGATCTCGGCGATGCCGGCCTTGTCGTCCGCGCCGAGCAGCGTGTTGCCGTCGGTGACGATCAGCGTCTTGCCCCTGCGCGAGTCGAGGCCGGGATACTGCCGCGGAGCGAGAACATCGCCGTTTTTCAGCGTGATCGGGCCGCCGGCGTAGGGCAGCAGCGTGGGGCGCACGCCGGCGGAAGGCACCACGTCCACGGTGTCCATGTGGGCGATGAGGCCGATGACGTCCTGCCCCTCGCAGTTGGCGGGCAGCGTGGCGTATACATAGCCGTTTTCGTCCACGCGCGCGTCGCGCAGGCCGAGCGCGGCCAGCTCTTCCACCAGCGCGCGGGCGAGCACGAGCTGTTTTTCCGTGCTGGGACAGGTGGCGCTGGAGGCGTTGGAGGCGGTATCGAAGGTGACATAGTGCAGCAGACGTTCATAAGCGCGCATTGTATAAGCCTTCCTTTTCATAAATTGTGCTTCTGCCCCGCGTCGCGCGGCAGAAGGACGGCCCGGCTCGCCTTGGGCGGCCTGGGCCGGCGTTCAGCGGTAAAAGAGCCGCTGCGTTTCGTGTTTGGGCTGACAGGTGAGGTTGACCCCGAGGCGGCGGAACGTGTCCTCGTCCACGGGCGCGAGCAGCACGCTGGCGTGCGCCTCCAGGCCCTTCAGCCGCGGCAGCTGGGCGATGGCGCGGGCGGCGAACTCGTCGTCCACCGCGCAGACGGCGAGGGCGATGAGCACCTCGTCGGTGTGCAGGCGCGGGTTGCGGTTGTGCAGCGAGGTCACCTTCAGCCGCTGGATGGGTTCAATGACGCGCTCGGCGATCAATTTCACCTCGTCGGGGATGCCGGCCAGCGTTTTCAGCGCGTTGAGCAGCATGGCGCTGGCGCAGCCGAGCAGATCCTTGGTCTTGCCGGTGACCACGCTGCCGTCGGAAAGCTCCATGGCGGCGGCAGGCTTGCCCGTGGCGGCCTCCAGAGCGTTGGCGGCGCGCGCCGAGCGGCGGTTCTCCGGGGAAACGCCCGCCTGCTCCATGAGGATCTCGATCTTGCCCACGGCGGCGTCCTCGCCCGAGCCGCGCAATTTGGCGCAGCCGGCGGCGAAGTAGCGCCGCACGATCTCCCGCCGCGAGGCGTCGCAGCAGGCGTCGTCGTCGGTGATGCAGAAGCCGGCCATGTTCACGCCCATGTCTGTGGGCGACTGGTAGGGCGACTTGCCCTGTATGCGCTCGAAGATGGCGCGCAATACGGGGAAGATCTCCACATCGCGGTTGTAATTGACCGCCAGCTTGCCGTAGGCCTCCATGTGGTAGGGGTCGATCATGTTCACGTCGTTGAGGTCCGCGGTGGCGGCTTCGTAGGCGAGGTTCACCGGGTGCTTGAGCGGCAGGTTCCAGATGGGGAAGGTCTCGAACTTGGCGTAACCGGCCTTGATGCCGCGCTTGTACTCGTGGTAGAGCTGGCTCAAACACGTGGCCATCTTGCC
>DVGE01000313.1 GCA_018712885.1 Candidatus Pullichristensenella stercoripullorum
GAGGTCGCGCACCCAGTCGTCTTCGGTAACGCGCTCGTCGCGCACCTGATCCATGACGTAGATGGCGTCGCCGCCGTCCTGGTAGACCGGCTCAAAGAGGGATACGGGGTCCTGAATGGCCTCCAGCGCCAGCACCACATCCTCCTCGCGCACTTCCATCTCCGCGGCGATCTCCTCTATGCTCGGTTCCCGCCCCATGCGGTAGGTGAGCCGCTCGCGCGCTTTGAGCGCCTTGTACGCCGTATCGCGCAGGGAGCGCGAAACGCGGATCTGGTTGTTATCCCGCAAATAGCGGCGGATCTCGCCGATGATCATCGGCACGGCGTAGGTCGAGAAGCGCACGTTCTGGCCAGTGTCAAAATTGTCGATGGCTTTCATCAGCCCGATGCAGCCGACCTGAAAGAGATCGTCCACGCTCTCGCCGCGGTTGTGGAACCGCTGGATGACGCTGAGTACCAGGCGAAGGTTTCCCTGGATGAATTCGCGGCGCGCTTCCTTGTCGCCCGCGTGTATACGCGGGAACAGTTCGCGCATGCGCTCGTTTTTGAGGACCGGCAGCGTCGAGGTGTCCACGCCGCAGATCTCCACCTTGTTGATGGCCATAGCACCACCTCCACGGCAAAAGTATTGCCGCGGGGAATGGCGGATATACGGCTGTGCGCTCGACCGGGACCGACGCCTCGCATGCGCGCTCTGCCCCGGCCACGAGCGCCGCCGGGCGCGCGTTTCAAAGAGCCGCCGCCATGGGATATCCCGGCGCTGTTTGCCGGCTTTCCCGGCGTTCAGGCAAAAGCCGCCGCTGCCGGCGCTGCGCGCGGGAAGGGAGCCCTTTGCGCTCGAGAGGCCGCGTCTGTGGCTCAGACCACCTTTCCGGGATTGAGGATGCCTTTGGGGTCAAAGACCGCCTTGATGCCGCGCATCAATTCCAGCTGCCGCGTTCCCAAACTTTGCAGAAGATAGGCGCGCTTGGCGTGGCCGATGCCGTGTTCGCCGCTGACCGCGCCGCCCATCTCCCGCGCCGCGGCGTAGAGCGCGTCCATGACCGCGGCGACCGCGCGTTTCCACGCGGCTTCTTCCAGATCGTCCCGGCAGACGTAGATGTGCAGGTTCCCATCGCCGGCGTGTCCGAAAGAGCAGATGCGTATCTGTTGTTCGCGGCCGATCTCCACGCTGCGGCGGACAAAGGCGGCGATCCTGTCGCGCGGCACCACCACGTCGCACTCATCCATCGCCGCGCAGCTTCCCTTGATGGCCTCGAGAAACGCGCCGCGCGCGTTCCAAATGCTCTCTTTGCGCTCATCCGTGTCCGCCAGCAACACGTCGCGCGCGCCCAGACGCAGCGCCGTATCGGTCAGCGTTTCCATCGCCGGCTCCAGCGCCTGCGCGCTTGCCCCATCCAGGCGCACCAGCAAATACGCATCCGAGCTGTGATCCGGGAACTGTTTGCCCAGGTAGCGCTCGGCGCAGGCGATCACCTCGCGCTCCATGAATTCCACCGCCGTCGGCTCGCAGCCGCAGGCAAGGATCTCCGGCACCGCGTCGATGCAGGCGTCCAGGTCGTCAAAAGGCAGCAGCAGCGAAACGTTGGCCCTGGGCTCGGGCACCAGTTTTACCGTCAGCTTCGTGACGATCCCCAGCGTCCCTTCCGATCCGATCATCAGATCCAGCAGGCTGTAGCCGCTGGATGTTTTGACGTTCTTGCCGCCCAGCGTCAAAAGCGTGCCGTCGGCGAGGGCCACGTCCATACCCAGCACGTAGTCGCGCGTCACGCCATAGCGCACCGCGCGCATGCCGCCGGCGTTGGTCATCACATTCCCGCCCATCGTGGCGGTCTTTTCGCCCGGATCCGGCGGATAGAAGAGCCCCGTTCCCTCCAGAGACTTGGGGAATTCCATCAGCAAAACGCCCGGTTCCAGCGTCGCGGTCATATTGCGGGCGTCCACTTCCAGCACGCGCTTCATGCGCTCGCTGCTGAGCACGACGCCGCCGTGGATGGCCACGCACCCGCCGCATAGCCCCGTGCCCGCGCCCCGCGGGGTGACGGCGATCCCGCGCTCGTTGCAGTAGCGCAGTACCGAGCAGATCTCTTCCGCGGTCTCCGCGAGCAGCACCGCGTCCGGGGCGAAGGAACCGTATTCCGTCATCTCGTCGTGCATGTGGTCTGTGGAGATCGCCGCGCCGCTATGCGCACGTCCAGGCATGAGCCGCTCAAAAAAAGCCAGATCTTCTGCGTCTACGCGCTTGAACGCCATTACGCCATCGCCTCCTTCAAAAGCTCCAGCAACGCGGGCACGATCTTGTAAAGGTCGCCGGTGATCGCAATGTGGGCGACTGCGAAAATGGGAGCGTCCGGATCTGTGTTGATCGCCACGATATGCTCGCTGGAATCCATGCAGCTGGTGAACTGTATGGCGCCGCTCACGCCGCAGGTGATGATGAGCTTCGGGCGCACCGTGCGCCCGCTCAGGCCGATCTGACGATCGTTGGCCACCCAGCCCTTCTCGACCAGGGGCCTGGTCACGGCCCAGTCGCCGCGCAAGGCCGCCGCCAGCTCGCGCACCAGCGCCAGATCCGCCTCGCGCCGCAGGCCGCGGCCGCCGACCACCAGTATCTCCGCGTCTGATATGCTGCGCTTTTGCGGCAGGCTCTCCGAGCGCACGCACACCGCGCGGGAGGAGGCGACGCCGGCAGGCAGCGCGCGGCGCACGATCTCGCCGGCGGGCGCGTCCATGCGCATGGGCGCGTCCATCACCTTGTAGCGCACGGTGGCAAACTGCGGGCGCGTGCGCGTCGTGACGATCTGCGCCATGATGTTGCCGCCAAACGCCGGGCGTATCTGCACCAGATCGCTGTTTTCGCGCAGGAGCAGGCGCGTACAATCCGCCGTCAGACCCGTGCGAAAGCGCGTCGCCAGCCGCGGCGCCAGGCTGCGCCCGAGCGAGGTCGCGCCGATCAGCACCACGCATGGGCGCGCCGCGCGGATGTGGTCCTCCAGACACGCCGCGTAGACGTCCGCGCGAAAGCCTTCCAGCGCGGGATCGTCGTAGACCGCGATCTCCGAGGGGCCATAGTGCTGCAATTCCCGGGCATACGGCTCCATGCCGCTGCCTATCAGCGCAACCTTGACGGCATAGCCAAGGGGCGCCGCCAGTTCGCGCGCCTTGCCGATCAGCTCCAGCGCCACGGGGTGCAGACGCCCGCCGCTGACCTCGGCAAAGACCAATATGTCCCTCCATTGCGACTTATCAACGCTCTGGGCGCGCGCCTCCAGGCGCAACACTGCTCCTTGCGGGCAGGCGCGCACACAGGCCCCGCAAGCACGGCATGCTTCATTGATGGTCGGCAGGCCGTCACGCAGGTCGATCGCGCCGAAGGGACAGCTTTGCGCGCACAGGCCGCAGCGCGCGCATTTGCGCTCAAGGATCGCGATCTGCGCCATAGTGCTCTTCCCCCCTTATACAAACTTCCAGTCTCGCAATTGCTGAAAAAGGCGTCCGGCGCAATCATCGCCCGCCCA
>DVGE01000314.1 GCA_018712885.1 Candidatus Pullichristensenella stercoripullorum
CCCGTTCAGGCAGGCGCAGAGCATCGCTGCCAGCAAAAGCGGCAACAGAAGCGAGATGGCCGAGGCTTCCGCCAGCGCCACATGGCGCACCGTGTTGCTGAGCACGCGCGCGGTGGCGGCGGTCTCGTAGACGCAGATGAGGCCGAGAAGCGCGAAGACCGGTCGCGCCACGGCGCGCCCGGCGCTCTCCTCCAAAGCCGCGGCGACGCCAGGGCCCGGGCAGGCGCGCGCGACACGGTCGGCGAGCAGCCCCAGCGGGACGCAGAGCGCGACCGCGCCAAGGGCGGCGATCCAACCGGCGTTGTAGAGCCAGGGCAGATCAAGGAATATGCCCATGAGGAGCCGTGTGGTCACAGCGGCAAACGTCAACGGCCGCGCCAGGGAGAGAGGCAGCGTAAGTTTCATTTCCGCTTCTCCTTTCGCATCCAGCTGTCGCGGCGGGCGAAGAAGAGCAGGCGTTTCTGCATCCAGATGGGCAAACGCAGGAGGATGTCCGGGTTGTGGGGGCGAAACGGGGCCACGGGCGCCATGAACGGCGCGCCCAGCGAGCGCAGCGAGCAGAGGTGGCACAAAAGCGCGAACATGGAGAGCGCCAGCCCGTACAGTCCCAGGAGCGCGCTGGCGAGGATGATGGCGATGCGCAAAATGGTCAGGCCGATCGTAAAGCCATAGTCGGGAATGACGAAATTTCCCAACCCGGTGATGGCTACGACGATGATGACGATGGGGCTGATGATGGAGGCGGACACCGCCGCCTGCCCGAGGATGAGCCCGCCGACGATGCCGATCACCGAACCCATCTGCGAGGGGATGCGCGTGCTGGCCTCGTTGATGAGGTAAAAGGAAAATTCCATCAGCAGTATCTCCGTCAGCGCCGTAAAGGGCACCTGCGCGCGCGTTTCGGCGATGGAGGTGAGCAGCGCCATGGGGATGAGGTGCGGGTGGTAGAGCGTCAGGGCGATGTACGCGCCCGGCAAAAGCAGCGAAAACAGCGCGCCCAGCATGCGGATGAGGCGCAAAAAGCTCCCGTACTGCCAGCGCATGAATGTATCGTCCGAAGCGTGCAGCAGGTGGAAGAGCGTCACCGGCGCGATCAGCGCGTAGGGCGCGCCCTCGGCCAGAAGGACGATCTGCCCGTCCTGCACGCAGGAGGCGGCGCGGTCGGGGCGCTCTGTGAGCAGCATCTGCGGCGTGAGGGAAAAGGGGCGGTCCTCGATGAGCTGTTCGAGCTGCCCGAGCCCCTGCACCGTCGCGGCGTCGACGCTCTTTACACGCCGACGCAGCTCCATGAGCGTCTCCTCGCGCGCGACGCCCTTCATGTAGAGGATGGCGATGCGCAGCGGCACGCGCGTGCCCACCGTGGTCATTTCCGAGATCAGGGCGTGGGACTGCACATAGCGGCGCATGAGGGTGATGTTCGTGCGCAAACTCTCGACAAAGCCCTCCTGCGAGCCGACGACTACGCTTTCGGAAACGGTGCGCTGCACGGGGCGCTTTTCGAAGCCTCGCGTCTCCATGAGCAGGCCGTCCCTGCAGCCGTCGATGATGAGCGCCGTCATGCCTCCGAGGATCTGTTCGACAAGCTCGCGCACGCGGTTCTCAATGCGGGCCTGCGGGATGCAGACGGCGCTTTTGAGCAAATGATCCGCCCGCGCTTCCGGCGCGACGGCCTCCGCGCCCGCGTCGAAGGCGTGGCAGGCGCGCAGGATAAAGTCGGCGACCTTGTCGCTCTGCGCCATGCCCTCCGTGTAGATGGCGCAGAGAGCAAAGCCGCCCGCCTCAAAGGGGCGGACGACGATGTCCGCGTTCTCAGGGAGAGCGAAAATGGTCTCGAAGGTCTTCCTGTCCGCTTGCAGCGCGCCCGTGAGCACGCCGCGAAGCAGATCGGCATGGGGCATGTCCGTCATGCGCCCACCTCCACAAAGGCATTTTGGCCTTAGTATGGGCGCGCGCGGGCAAAAAAATGTGACCGTCCGGCAAGAGGACAGTCACAAAAGCGTTTACTGCGTCAACATGCTCTGCGGCAGCGTCGCCGTCAGTTCGACGATGGAGATCTGCGGCCGGTTGAGGAAGCGGAAGAACATCACGGGCGCGCTCCCCGTGGTGGAGAGGCCGGCGGTGACGTACATCTGCGTGCCGCCAGCGGTAGAGAGCCCCTGTACGTCCTCCTGCGCCGGGAACCAGCCATGGCGATCGGCGGTGGAAGAGGGAATGTAGAACGCGCCGAGCGCGGGCAAGCGCCAGACCCCGCCGCAGTAGTGTCCCGCCAACACCAGCGCCGGTTGCGTGAGATACTTTTCTTCCGTGGTATCATGCGTGGCGGAAGCGGCGAGAAAATCATCCGAAGGCGGTTCGTGGGCCAGCGAGATGTGCACGTCCGTCGCCGTCATGCTGTTGACGGCGTTCACGAGCCGCTGGGCGCGCTCGTAGCGGTAGGTAGTGGCCGGCAGCGTGTCGTGATCGCTGCTGAGCCTCAGCACAGTGCCTTCCTGTTCCTGCAGCATCTGTTCCTCGCAGGTATCCGCCAGTTCGCCGGCGTCGAGGTTGAGCATGCTCGCCGGCGAGATCCAGATGCTGGCGTCGCCCACGTTCAATTCCACCGGCGCGTCCACATAGGTCGCGCCGCGCTCGATGGCTCCGAGGATCCAGTCCGCCAGCACCATCTGCTCCACGGTGCCGGTGATGTCGCGGGTGACGTCGAGCACGGGCTGCGGATCGGAATCGCCGGCGATGAAGTACACGGGCCGGTTCGAGGGCAGCCCTTCGAGCAGCTCGTAGAAGGGTTCCGGGTCGCCGCCCTTGCCCACCATGTCGCCGACAATAAACACGGCGTCGTAGTCCAGCGTACCGATCTCACGAAGGATCGTAGCCTGTTCGTCGCCAAAGCGCCGCCCATTGAGGTCGGAAAGCAGCAGTATGCGGTATCCTTCCAGGTCTTCCGGCAGACCGACCATGGTCACTTCCTGCTCGTCCACCGTCAGGCTGTTGCCCTGCATCAGCACCATGATGACCAACAGCAGGGCCACCGCCGCCAGAAATACCGGCCAGAAGGAGAGGTGAGTCTCCCGGCCAAAGAGCCGTATGGCGCCGCTCTGCCGCGTGCCGCGCTTGGATGAGCCGGCAAAGAGCCATTCAAAGAACGAGCGCCGCTTTCTGGACGCGCGCTTTTTCCGCTTTTTCGCACCGGAGCTTTTCTTCGCTTTTTTCTTCGAGGCGGCGGCTTTCGCGGAACGCCGCCTGCGCACGGGCGCGTCCTGCTCGTCGCCGTATTGGGACAGCTCGTCGTCCGCGCGGGGACCGATCTCCGGCACTTCCGGCCGCTTTTTGTCGTCGCGCATGCAAACAAAACTCCTTTGAGGGGTATCGTATATATTATAAAGCAAAAGAGTTTTTCTGGCAAGTCGCGCCGCGTTGTGATATAATACAACAAGCGAACATACGGAGGACAATTTTGTGGCAAAAAGCAAGACGGTATATGTCTGTTCTGAATGTGGCTATGAGACCGGGCGCTGGCTGGGGCGCTGCCCGGAGTGCGGCAACTGGAACACGCTGCAGGAAGAGGTGCGCCAACCAGAGGAGAAAGCCCCGGAGAAAAAGCTCAGGCGCGCTCCCGGCGCGGGCGCGGAGGCCCTGCGCATCGACGAGATCCCCGACGACGCCGCGCAGCGCCGGCTCTGCGGCATCGCTGAGCTCGACCGCGTGCTCGGCGGCGGCGTGGTGGACGGTTCCGTGGTGCTCGTCGGCGGCGACCCCGGCGTCGGCAAGTCCACGCTGCTCACGCAGGTGTGCGCGAACATGGCCCGCGCGGGCGAAACGGTGCTCTACGTCTCCGGCGAGGAATCGGCCCGGCAGATCAAGATGCGCGCCAACCGCCTGGGCGCCTCGGGCACGGGCATGTACGTGCTTTCGGAAAACGACATGACCACCGTGGAGCGCCGCATGGAAGAGGTCGCCCCCCGCGTGATGGTGGTGGACTCCATCCAGACCATGTATCTGCCGGAGATCGCCTCCGCGCCCGGCAGCGTCTCACAGGTGCGCGAGAGCGCCTCGCAGATCATCCGCATGGCCAAGGCCACAGGCTGCAGCGTCTTCCTCGTCGGCCATGTCACCAAGGAAGGCTCCCTGGCCGGCCCGCGCGTGCTGGAACACATGGTGGACGCGGTGCTCTACTTCGAGGGCGACCGCCAGAACCACTACCGGCTTTTGCGCGCGGTGAAGAACCGCTTCGGCTCCGTCAACGAGCTGGGCATGTTCGAAATGACCGGCGAGGGCATGCGCGAAGTGACCAACGCCAGCGAAGCCCTGCTTTCCGAGCGCGCGCACGACGCCAGCGGCTCGGTGGTCATGTGCGCCCTCGAAGGCACGCGCCCGTTGCTTACCGACGTGCAGGCGCTGGTGGCACGCGCTCCCTTCGGTACGCCCCGGCGCATGGCCAGCGGCGTGGATCAGGGGCGGCTCTCGCTCTTGCTGGCGGTGCTGGAAAAGCGCGCCGGCCTGCGCCTGTTCGATCAGGATGTGTACATCAACATCGCCGGCGGCATGACGCTCACAGAGCCCGCGGCGGATCTGGCCCTCTGCGCCGCAGTGACGTCCTCGCTGCGCGCCAGACCCATCGGCGGCACGTTCGCGGTGATGGGAGAAGTGGGGCTCGCCGGCGAGGTGCGCGCCGTGCCGCAGGCCGAGCGGCGGCTCAACGAATGTCTGCGCCTCGGCTTCCGCAACGTCGTTTTGCCCAAGGGCAACCTGCGCGGCATGCGCGTGCCCGAAGGCGTGCAGGTCTATCCCGCCGACACCGTGCTCGACGCCATCGCCGCGCTGGATCTCTTCGACCGCAGTTGAGCGGCGGCATAGAAAATGCAGCGTTTGCGCATACTGACCGCGGAGGTCGATGCTATGCGCAAACGTTATTTTTTGCTCGCGCTTTTTCTCTTGCTCGCGCTGCTGGCAGGCTGCATGCGCACGGACGGGGAAGCGCCGGAACAGGCGGACGCGGTCAAGCCGGAGCTCCCGAGCGACCTGCGCGTGGACGAGGACGGGACGCCCATCCTCAAAGTCTATGACGTGGAGAAGGAAGCTGTCTCCGAAATGGACATAGAGACATACGTCATGGGCGTACTGGCCGGAGAGATGAAGAACGACTGGCCGGAGGAAGCGCTCAAAGCGCAGGCCATCCTTGCCCGCACGTTCGTGCTCAAGTTCATTGAAACGAAGGATTCAAAGTATGACGGCGCGGATATTTCCACCGATGTCAGCGAGGCGCAGGCGTACAGCGATGCCGACATCAACGAAAATGTGCGCGCTGCCGTGGAAGCGACGCGCGGACTGGTGATGAGCTACGAGGGCGAACTTCCGCAGGCGTGGTTCCACGCCCACGCCGGTGGCAAGACGGAACTGCCCAGCGTGTCGTTGGAATACAAAGAGGCAGATCCGCCCTATCTGACCGTGATGGACTCCCCGGACGCTGAGGAGGCGCCGGAGGACGTCAAGCATTGGACAGCCTCTTTTGATGCGGAGGCGTTCCAAAAGGCATGCGCCGACGCCGGGCTTTCCACCGGCCTTCCTGAGACGGTGGAGATCGGCGAAACAGGCGATTCCGGCCGCGCCAGGACGCTGCTCGTCAATGGCGAGGCGGTCAGCGCGCCCTCCCTGCGCCTGCAACTGGGCGCGAACGCCATGAAGAGCACGCTGCTGGACAGCGTGACCGTGGAGGATGGCGAAGTGACCATGAAAGGCCGCGGCTTCGGCCACGGCGTCGGTCTTTCCCAATGGGGCGCCTACGGCATGGCCAAGGACGGCTCCAGTGCGGAGGAGATCATCAAGCATTATTTTCAGGATGTGGACATCGTTCGCCTCTGGGACTAAGGCGGAGCGCCAGACGCTGCCCTATGAGAAACGCGCCTGCTTGCGAGTGCATTCAGAGTACTGACAAAGCCCGCGACCGCAAAAATCGCCCTGATATATCGAAAAATCAGAGCGATTTTTGCTTCCTTGGCTCGTGGGCTTTCTCAATGCGCTGACAGTCTGTTGACAAAGAGGGAAAGACGCCCCTCACAGGAACCGCCCGGTGACGCTTTCGGGCGTGTCGCGGATCTGCTCGGGCGTTCCGGCGGCGACGATGCGTCCGCCGTCCGTGCCGCCGCCGGGCCCCATGTCGATGACGTAGTCGGCGTTGCGGATGACGTCCAGGTCATGCTCAATGACGATCACCGTCGCGCCGTGCTCGATGAGCGTCTGAAACACGCCCAGAAGCGTGCGCACATCCAGCGGATGCAGCCCGATGGTCGGCTCGTCGAAGACGAACAAAGAATCGTCCTGCGCCCGTCCCATCTCGCTGGCCAGCTTCAGCCGCTGCGCCTCGCCGCCGGAGAGACTGGGCGTCTCCTCGCCGAGCGTCAGGTAACCGAGCCCAAGGTCTTCCAACACACGCAGGCGCTGATGCACCAGTTTCATATCCCGACAGGCTTCCAGCGCGGTATGGACGTCCATTGCCATGAGCTCAGGGAGCGAGAATGTCTGCCCGCGCCGGTTGCGGTAGCGCACGAGTTCCGCGTCCCTGGAATAGCGCGCCCCGCGACATTCCGTGCAGGGGATATCCACGTCGGGCAAAAACTGCACGTCCAGACTGATGACGCCTGTGCCGTCGCACACGGGACAACGCAGTTTGCCGGTGTTGTAGGAAAAATCCCCCGCCTTGTAGCCAAGCGCTTTGGCTTCCGCGCTGCGGGCGAAGATCTTGCGCAATTCGTCGTGGACGTTGGCATAGGTGGCGACGGTCGAGCGCACGTTGATGCCGATGGGCGTGGCGTCGATCAATTTGACCTGCGCGATGCCGTCCGCGTCCACGACGCGCACGTGTTCGGGCAGTTTTTGTCCATGGATGGCGGCTTCCAGCCCGGGAACAAGGCTCTCCAGGATCAGCGTCGTTTTGCCGGAACCGGACACGCCGGTGACCGCCGTCAGGCGTCCCTTGGGGAGATCGACCTCCAGCGGCCAGACCGTGTGGATGGCCCCGGTCGATAAATGCAGCCGTCCCTTGGCGAACATGTCGCCCTCAGCAGCCCTGACGCGCAGGTCGCCCTCCTTTGGACCGGCCAGGAAGGGGCCGATCTGCGAATGTGCGTCCCTGACGAGCGTGGACACGTTTCCCTGCGCGATGACGCGACCGCCGTTCGCACCCGCGCCCGGGCCCATTTCGATGATCCAATCGGCGGCGGAGAGGATCTGCGTGTCGTGGTCGACCAACACGACGGAATTGCCGTCGGCAACGAGGTCGCGCATCACGCCGGTCAGACCGACGATATTGGCGGGGTGAAGGCCGATGGAGGGTTCGTCCAGCACATAGAGGACGCCGGTGGTGCGGTTGCGCACGGCGCGCGCAAGCTGCATGCGCTGGCGTTCCCCGGTGGAGAGCGTGGAGGCGGCGCGGTCGAGCGTCAAATAGCCAAGGCCCAGTTCCATCAGTCGCTTTGCCACCGTCTGGAAGGATCCGCAGATGCTCTCCGCCATGGGGCGCATGGCCTCCGGCAGCGCCGCCGGCACGCCCGCCACCCAATCCACCAGTTCCGCGAGCGTCATCCGGCAGGCGGCGTCCAGCGGGATGCCGCGCAGCTTCGGCAGACGCGCCGCCACGGAAAGCCGCGTTCCGCCGCAGTCCGGGCATGTATCCTGTTTCAGAAAGCGCTCCACGCGCTTCATGCCCTTTTCGTCCTTGACCTTGGCCAGCGCGTTCTCCACGGTATAAACGGCGTTATAGTAGGTAAAATCCAGCTCGCCCGCCTGCTGACTGTTTTTGGCATGGTAAAAGATGTGTTTTTTGACCGCCGGGCCGTTGTAGACGATGTCCTTTTCCGCGTCTGTCAGGTCGCGGAAGGGAACGTCGGTGCGCACGCCCATCGCCCGGCAGACGTCCGTCATCAGCGACCACATCAGCGAATTCCACGGGGCGACCGCGCCTTCGTCGATGGTGAGGCTCTCGTCGGGCACCAGCGTCGAGCGGTCCACGGTGCGCACGACGCCCGTGCCGGAACAGGTTCGACAAGCCCCCTGGCTGTTGAAGGCCAATTCCTCGGCGGAAGGCGCATAAAAGCGCGCTCCACATTCCGGGCAGACCAGCGCTCGCCCGGCAGCCACAGCCAGCGACGGGGGCAGGTAGTGTCCATTCGGGCAGCAATGGTCAGCCAGGCGGGAATACATCAAACGCAAACTATTCAAAAGCTCCGTACCCGTGCCGAAGGTGCTGCGAATACCGGGCACGCCGGGACGCTGATGCAGCGCCAGCGCTGCCGGCACATACAGCGCCTCATCCACCTGCGCTTTCGAAGCCTGTGTCATCCGCCGACGGGTATACGTGGAAAGGGCTTCAAGGTAGCGGCGAGAGCCTTCCGCATACAATACGCCCAGCGCCAGCGAGGACTTGCCAGATCCCGACACGCCGGCTACGCCGACGATCTTTCCCAGCGGGACGTCGATATCCACGTTCTTCAAATTATGCACCCGCGCGCCGCGGATCTCGATATGGTCGATCATAGAACATTTCCTTTCCCCGCAAAAGCAGCGCGCGCGTCGCTCGATCCGCGTCACACCGTTCGCGCCATTTTGCCTTTCGACAGTATAACACAGTTCAGCATAACAATCAATTCCCACTGGGCGGCGTGAGAGGGTGGGGATATGTACCGTGCGCCGCAAAAAAAGATCTCCCTACAAACTGCGCGTCGACGCTTGCGAGTTCCATATAAATATGTTATAATAAACCGTTGAGAAAAACGGTTTTCTTTCGCCGAACGTGAGAATGGCCGCGCGTGTGGCGGAGGGAAACGGCAAAGCCGTCTTGTGCGCACAAACGATGCGGTCGGGAGCTCCCCTCCGAAATTTTGCGGGGGGGTATGTTTTATGCAGAATTATGAGGACTTGATGCGGGATATCGAGAACCGGATGCAAACGCTCGGCTCAATGGACGTTTGTGCCCTTTTTTTGCTTTCTGTCGAAAGCCGGGAAATGGGCCGGGCGCTCGATCTGGAAAACTGCGCGGAGCGCGCCGCCAGTCTGCTTGCGCGCTTTTTCCGCATTACGGACATTGTCGGCTATTTGGGCGAGAATCGCTTTGCCGCCTTTCTCACCGGGCATCTCACAGGCAGCGTTATTTGGGAAAAGGCGGCTACGCTCAGCGAGGCGCTGTGGTTCGCCACAGAGCAGGCGCCGGCAGAAACGATCGAAAGCTATGTGGGCGTCTACGTGTTTCGCGCTTATGACGATGCGTTCAAGGCGATCTTCCGCAAGGCGGAGTATGCCCTGGAGATGGCCCACAAAGATCCTAACCGCCGCTTTTATATCTATACGATGCCGGGCACGGAACCAGCCTTTTTCCGTGCCGCGCCGGAAACGTTCTCTTCGCACATGCTGCGCAGCTACATCGACGAAGGCGTGCGTCTCATTGAAGTAGGCAGGCATCAAAAGGCGATCTACGTGAGCCCTGGCTACTATCGCCGCCTGGCGTTGACCGGCGATGCCGCCATCCCTGCTCAGATCAGGATCTATCCGGCCGATGTCGAGGCTTATGCGCACGACGTGGCTGAGGCTGCGACAACAGGACGCCCGGTGGAGAGCCGCTACCGCGTCTCCCGCGATGGGGCGACGTGGGTGCCCTGCCGCCTGCGGCTTTTGCGCATCGCGGAGGAAGCAAAGGGCGCGGTGGTGCTGGAGATCTCGCACAATATCTCCGGCCTGGAAGAGCTGAAAAACCAGTACGACGAAAAGCGCGAATGGTTGCGCTTTCTCGCTGCTGAGAGCGATTATCAACTTTGGGAAGTGGATGTCCGTTCGCGAACGTTCCGTTTGCTCTATACGCGCAACCTTCTCGATGGCCGCCAAACGGTCTATGGCAATTTCCCTGAGTCCCTGATCGAAAATGGCCGCGTGCATCACGACAGTGCTGTGCGTTTTCGCGCGTTTGCCGAAGAGATGTTTTCCGGAAAGGGGGAGGGGAGCGGCAATTTCATCCTCCAATACCGCCAGACGAGCTGCTATGGTTGGGCTTCCATGTCCTATCATATGCTCTACGATGAAGAGGGACGCCCGGAGAAGGCCATCGGCATCAAGGAAGATCTTTCATACATGCCGGCGCAGCAGCGCAGCGTGCAGCGGCGCATCATGCCGGCAGATCTCTATCCGCACCTGTATTGCTATCTGCAAGCGAATATCACCGCGGATATGGTGGAAAAGCTGCAGCTGGAGGGCCGCGAGCGCATCGAGCTGGCGCGTTTCCAGACATTTACACAGATCATCAACAAGGGCATCGCCCGCTTGTTTTCCGCGGAAGATGGCGAGCGATTTGCGCAAAAATTCGATCGCGAGCGCCTGTTGGAGGCGTTTGCGGCGGGGCGGCGCTGGTTCTACGAGCTCGGCCAGGTCGTCGATCTGGAGGGCAATATACAGTGGATCTCCGTGGGCGTCAACCTTTGTCCGGATCTGGAGACGGGCGACGTCTGCCTTTTTGCCTACATGGGCGTGCGCAACCGCCAGCATGCGTGGGAGATCGCGGTACAGCCTTCTGCGGAATTTGACCTGGCCACGGGCGCTTATTTGCCGGACAGCGCTGAGCGCATGGCGCGTATCGCGCTGCAAGAGTGCGGCCAAGCGCTTTGTGCGCTGGCGGTGATCCATGTGGGCGGCGTCAGCGAATTGCTCGGCGAGGGCGACGGTAACCGCCAGAAACAGGATATACTCACCGCGCTCAATGTCTTTCTCGATACGGACAGCGTCCTCTGGCGCAAGGACGACGACTCGCTCTACGCCTTTTTTCCCAACGCCGGCTCCCGCGCCATCCTCAAGCGACGCCTTGAAAAAGCCTTCTCATTCACGCGCGTTTCCATGGGCGGCGTAAAAGCGCTGAAATTCCTGCGCTTTTGCTTATATGCGATAAAGAAGTAATAGAAGTGTAAAAAATTTTGCCGTTCCTATCCGGCACTTGGCCATTGTGTCGGATAGGTCGGGCGTTAGGCTTCGGGCAAGTCA
>DVGE01000315.1 GCA_018712885.1 Candidatus Pullichristensenella stercoripullorum
TCGGCTATCTGTCAGCCGAACGCGGCGCGCCCGGTCAACGAATGACATTATAGCGGATATGGCCGCGCTTGTCAAGCCCCCCTGGATGAGAAATTTCGTATTTTTCCATTTTTTTACGAAGCATGACGGCGGCTTCACGGGCAAATTAAATGTTGGTAAATGGCGAAAAGGGGATTGAAAACGGGCGTCGTTCGCGATAAAATGATTATACCATGGTTTCGTACTATTCAGCATGAGAGAGGCGATTTGCATGAAAGCGGTGAACATCAAACTGAGTCTGGCCGAGAACGTCAAGACGTTCGTCAACATCGCGAACCGTTATCCCTACGATATTGACCTGCGCGTCGGGCGGCATGTGGTGGACGGCAAGTCCATTCTGGGTATCTTCAGTTTGGATCTCTCCAAGCCTATCACGTTGGAAGTGTATGCTGACAACTGCGAGGATCTGATGGAGGAGATCAAGCCTTTCATCATCGGCTGACAAAGCGTCTGCGCATCGCGCGCGACAGGCCTGGAGCACACGCTCCGGGCCTGTCGTCGTTTTGGGATGAGCCGCTATGCGAAAACGCGCGGCGCGGGGGCTATCTCGTCTTGGTTTCAAAACAGCAGCAGGTCGTGCGCCACAGGCGTGTAGAACATCTCGCGCACGCGCCGCGGTTCGCTGGTCTGCGCAAGTATCCACATCAATTTGGTCACGGTGGACTCGAGCGTCATGTTGTAGGCCTCGATAACGTCGTACTTTTCCTTGACCCGCACGCCTACCTGATAGACGCCGAGGTCGCTGCCCTCGAAGGGCACCTGCGTGGTGACGACCAGCGTCTTCCCCGCCGCGCGCCAATGCTCAATGGCGGTGAGGAATTCCTCGTCTCCGTAACAGGGCACACCGCCCACGCCAAAGCTCTCGATGATGAGCGCGTCGATGCGTGGCTCGAGGAAGCCAAAGATCTCCGCCGACGTGCCCGGCACCAGCTTCAAATCAAAAACGCGCTCGTTGAGCTCCCGGTAAAAGGTGGGCCGGGGCTGCATCTCCGGCTCATAGAAGTAGCGCAGCACGCGGCCATCGCGCACGGCGGCCAGCTCGGGATAGTCCACGCTCTGGAAGGCGTTCATGCTCTTGGTGCGCATCTTGCGGGCGCGCGTGCCGGCGATCACGCGGCCGTCAAAGACCACGCAAACGCCGTGAGAACGCGCGTCTGAGGCGTAAGTAAAGGCGTCGAGCAGGTTTTTGCGGGCGTCCGTGTCCTCCGTGTAGATGGACTTCTGCGCGCCGGTCAGGACTACCGGCTTGATGGAGCGCTGCACAAGGTAGCTCAGCGCCGCGGCGGTGTAAGCCAGCGTATCTGTTCCATGGGTGACCACAAAGCCATCAAAGCGGTCGTAATTCTCCTCAATGCAAGCGGCGATCTGCAGCCAGTGCTCCGGGCGCATATTCGTCGAATCCAGGTCAAAGAGTTGGCGGCTTTCGACGCGGCAGATCTCCGCCAGGCCCGGCGCGCTGGCGAGAAGCTCTTCGGCGCTCAAAAGCGGCGCAAGCCCCTGCGCTGTGGGCTTGGAGGCGATGGTGCCGCCCGTGGCGATCATCAGTATATCCCTCATGGCGAAATACCCTTTCCGAGTTCTTTCATCTATATGGAAAATTCGCGCACACCCGGCGAAACTCCTGCCGCCATGTAAAAAAACGCCGGATCTGACGGCGCAACATTCATTTCTTATATAGAAAAAACGCTCTGACTTGTAAATTTACATCGGACATGCTATACTTGTCGCCAGCAAGTATGGATAGTGGAGAGAATCGCCTTGATCACGACGGTTTGCTTGAACCCGAGCATCGACCATATGATCGCCATCGACGGCTTTGCCTACGGCGGCCTCAATCGCGTGCGCGCATCCCGCTGCGACGCGGGCGGCAAGGGGTTGAACGTGGCTGTGGCGGCCTCTGCGCTGGGCGCGGAGGCTGAGTGCGCGGGCTTCATGTTCAAAGAGAGCGCGCGCCTGTTTGAGACGCGCCTGCTCAAGAGCGGCACGGCCTATGATTTTATCTGGCTGGACGGCAGCGCCCGCACAAACCTTAAGGTGTTCGACCGCGAGCGCGGCGTGGTGACGGAATTCAACGAATCCGGCCGCGAAGTGGGCCTTGTCGATCTGGAGCGCATGACGGAGCTGGTGCGCCATCGCGCCGCGCGCGCGGATATGCTCGTATTCTCCGGTTCGCTGCCCCCGGGGTGTCCGGCGGACTATTACGCCCAACTGTTGCGCGCGACCGCGGGGTCGAAGTGTCGCTGCATACTCGACGCGGACGGCGCGCCGCTGCGCGAGGGCATCAAGGCGCGTCCATGGCTCATCAAGCCCAATCGCGCGGAGTTGGAAACGCTTGCGGGGCGCGCGCTCGACGGCGTGGCTGCCGTGCGCGACGCGGCGCGGGCGCTCATCGCCGAAGGCATCGCGGTGGTCGCCGTTTCCCTGGGCGGGGATGGCGCGTTGATCGCCAGCGCGGACGAGGCGTTCTTCGCCCCGCCGCTGCCCATCGAGGTGCGTTCCACGGTGGGCGCGGGCGACGCCATGGTCGCCGCGCTCGCCTGCAGCTTTGCCGCCGGCAAGCCGCTTGAGGAAGCGTTCCGCATGGGCGTGGCCAGCGCCTCGGCCATGTGCATGACCGAGGGCTCCGAGCCGCCTGTGCGCGCCGAATTCACCGCCCTTCTGCAAACTGTGCGAACGGAAAGGATCTAGTGTTGGCATGAAACACGACGGACACGGCGCGAGAAGCGCCATGAGCAGCACCCGCGTGGTGGTGCTGGGTTTTGCCTTTGTCATCCTCATGGGCGCGTTGCTGCTGACGCTGCCCATCGCCTCCGCGAACGGCGTAAGCGTCGGCTTCTTCGACGCGCTGTTCACCTCGACCTCCTGCGTGTGCGTCACAGGTCTGGTGGTGGTGGATACGGGAACGGCGTTCTCCACTTTTGGCCACGTGGTCATCATCCTGCTGATCCAGATCGGCGGTCTGGGCTTTATGTCCGTGGCCATGCTCTACTTCATGGTGCTGGGCAAGCGGGTGACGCTGGGCACGCGCCTGGTGATCCAGGAATCGCTCAATGAAGACCGCATCGGCGGCCTGGTGCGCATGATGCGCTGGGTGATCTTCAGCGCCCTGAGCATCGAGGGCATCGGCGCGATACTGCTTTCGACGCAGTTCGTTCCCATTTACGGCCTCGGGAAAGGCATCTGGTACGGCGTTTTCCATTCGATCTCGGCGTTCTGCAACGCGGGTTTTGACCTGATCGGCGGCTATCGCAACCTCATGCCCTTCCAGTACAACCCTGTGGTCAATCTGACCATCTGCCTGCTCATCATCATCGGCGGCCTCGGCTTTGCCGTATTGCAGGATGTCAAGCAGAACCGCGGCAGCTTCCAGAAGCTGCGCCTGCACAGCAAGCTGGTCATCGTCTTTACCGCCATTCTGTTGGGCGGCGGCACGCTGATCGTGCTGCTGGTGGAGTGGTCGAACCCGGCGACGCTGGGGCCGATGAACTTCTTCCAGAAGCTGCAGGCGGCCTTCTTCCAGTCGGTGACGCTGCGCACGGCGGGCTTCAATACCATCGACCAGGCCTCGCTGCTGCCGGCGACGAAGATGATCTCGGTCATCCTCATGTTCATCGGCGCGTCTCCGGCCTCCACGGGCGGCGGCGTCAAGACGTCGACCATGGCGGTGCTCTGCCTCAACGTGCGCATGGTGGCGCGCGGCCGCTCGGAGATCGCCGCCTTCCACCGCACCATCAACCGCGACACCATGCAGCGCGCGCTGGCGATCGTCATGATCGGCCTGTGTGTGCTCCTTGGCGAGATCTTCGCCCTGACGATCCTCGAGCCGCAGGCGCAGTTCCTTGATCTGGCGTTCGAGTGCGCTTCGGCGCTGGGTACGGTGGGCGTCTCCTCGGTGGGCACGTCGACGCTGGGCGGCGTCTCACGGTTCCTTTTGATCCTGGCAATGTACATCGGGCGCGTCGG
>DVGE01000316.1 GCA_018712885.1 Candidatus Pullichristensenella stercoripullorum
CTCTCTCATCCTCGCGCTGGTCGTGTGCCTCTCCTCCGTGGGCGCGCTGGCCTGCACCGCCATCTACGTCGGCTCTGACCTAACGACGGACGGCTCGACGATGTTCGCCCGTTCCGAGGACATCGCCAACAGCTACAACAAGCTCTTTTACGTCAGCCCCGCGGGCGCGAACGCCGAGGGCGAAGTCTATCAGGGCTGCTACGGCTTTACCTACACCTTCACCCACGACAGCTACAGCTACACCGCCTTCAGCGATGACAACGGCTATGGCGTGGACAATGTCTGCCCGGACTGCGGCGGCACCCACAAGCACACCCCCTATCAGGCGGCCGGCACCAATGAGATGGGCGTGACCGTCAGCGCCACGGAGACCATCGGCGGCTCCGAGGCCGTGGAAGCGGTCGATCCCTTCGCCGACGCCGGCATCGAGGAAGCCGAGATCGTCACCGTCGTGCTGGGCGAGGCGGCCACCGCCAAAGAGGGCGTGGAGCTGCTGCTGAGCATCTACGACGAGGCGGGCTGCTGCGGCGGTTCCGGCCTGTTCATCGCCGACCAGAACGAGACCTGGTACATCGAGAACGTCACCGGCCATCAGTACATCGCCCTGAAGCTGTCCAGCTCCATGGCCTTTGCCCAGCCGAACATGGCCATCATCGGCCTGATCGACCTGGACGACACCGAGAACGTCATCGCCTCGGAGGGCATCATCTCCGTGGCGCAGGAAGCCGGCACCTACGTGGGCGACGCCGAGGCCAACACCATCGACTACGTGGCCTCCTACTGCGGCGGCTCCGAGGCCAACAGCCGCATGGTCAGTGCCCTTAACTACTTTAATGCCGAGACCGCGTCCGAGACGCCCGCTTCCACCGACTACACCATCTCCAACGTGGACGCCGAGGGCAACATCGTGCCCATGTACACCAACATCACGCTCGATCACGCCTATACCATCGAGGACGTGGTGGGCTACTACCACATCGACGGCATTGCCTCCACCCGCAACCTCGAGACCCACATCTTCCAGATCTTCCCAGAGGACGGGGCGACCGACACCGTGGAATGGGTGGCCATGGACGACGCCGGTTACAGCGTGTTCGTGCCCTACTACCCGATGCTGACCACCGATACCTACGCCGGCTATCAGGTGAGCACGCTGCCCTCCGAGTTCACCGAGAATGACCCCGGCCTCGTGCAGCCCTCGCCGCAGCTGAGCGCCGCCGCGCCTGCCGCCACGGAGGTGTACTACCCGACGACCACCACCGTGCGCACCGAGGAAGGCCGCGAGACGGTCGAAGGCTTCTGCGTGCTGCCGGAGGATTGGGCGGATTCCATGTACTGGTCCTTGGACGCGCTGTCCAACCTGGTCCTGTCCGGCGGCGCGAGCGAGGAGCAGATCGCGGATGTGAACGCCAAGCTCGCCGAGGCGCAGCAGGACTGCTATGACGCCTTCGCCGAGATGCAGGCCGCCGTTTCCGAGGCCGCCGACGAAGCCGCCGCGCAGGAGGCCGCCACCAGCATAAGCGCCGAGGCCGCGGCCAACGTGCACGCCGTCGCCGTCGAACTGGTCAACGGGCTGACCGCGTAAGGAACGGGAAATGCAAGGGTCGCCGCGTCTGCGGCGGCCCATTTTGACGCCTATTTGAGAAAGCGCTTTCGTTTATTTTCGTTGACTTTACCGGCGCAGGCCTTGATAATATAGGTAAGAGCCGGCTTACATGACGAAAACGAAACGGAGGTATGGAGCATGAAGAAAGTGCTGTGCGCGCTGCTGGCGCTGGCGCTGCTGGGGAGCGCGGCGCTGGCGGAAGAGATCTCGCTGAAGGTCTGGGGCAGCCAGGAGGATCAGGAATTGCTCGCCGAGCTGTGCGAAGCCTTCGCCGCGGAACACCCGGAAAACGAGTGGACGTTCACCTACGGCGTGGTCGGTGAAGCGGACGCCAAGACGCGCTATCTCGAAGACCCTGCCGCTGCCGCGGACGTGTTTTCCTACCCGGACGACCAGATCATCGACCTCGTCAACGCCGACGCGCTCTATGAGGTGACGCGCGATCTGGACGCGATCGTCGCCGCCAACACGCCCGGTTCCATCCAAGCCGCCTCGGTCAACGGCGTACTCTACGGCTACCCGATGACCGCCGACAACGGCTATTTCCTCTACTACGACAAGTCCGTACTCACCGAGGAGGACGTGCAGACACTGGACGGCATCCTCGCCGCCGCCAACGCCGCCGGCAAGCAGGTGCAGATGGACATCTCCAACGGCTGGTATCTGGCGAGCTTCTTCCTTGGCAATGGCTGCACGCTGGGGCTGGACGAAGACGGCAGGCAGGTGTGCGACTTCAACAGCCCCGCGGGGCTGGCCGCCGCCGAAGCTGTGCGCGCCTTCTGCAACGACCCGGCCTTCACGCCCGGCGACGACAGCTTCCTGATGGGCGCCATCGGCGACAGCGTCTGCGCCGGGGTCAGCGGCACGTGGTGCGCCGAGGCCATTTCCGAAAAGCTGGGCGAGAACTACGGCGCCTGCAAGCTGCCCACCTTCACCGTGGACGGGGAACAGGTGCAGATGGGTTCCTTCCTCGGCTGCAAGATCCTCGGCGTGAACACGCAGACGGCCCACCCCGTGGAGGCGATGATGTTGGCCGAATACCTGACCAGCGAGGAGGCGCAGGTGCGGCGCTTTGAAGTGCGCGGCTACGGGCCTTCCAACATCGCCGCCGCTTCCTCCGAAGCCGTGGCCGCCGACCCGGCGCTCTCGGCGCTGGCGGCGCAGAGCGCCTACGCCATCAGCCAACAGGTGCTGGCCGGTTTCTGGACGCCCGCGGAGGCGCTGGGCGCGGAATTTGAGGCCCACTCGACCGCCGACCTGCAGGGCCTGCTCGACCAGTTCGTGGCACAGGCGACAGAGGGCTGAGGACAGGCAGGGGGCTGCTGCGGGCGCGGCGGCCCCCTCTGCGCGCAAAAGGGGGGCGCGATATGCAAAAAGCGAAGCAGTGTTTGCTGCGCAGGCTGCGGGAAGCCGACGCTTCCGCGCGCCTTTCCTGCGCGGTGATGGGGCTGGGCTGCCTGCGCCACGGTCAGGTGGCCAAGGGCCTTTTGTACCTCGCCGCCGAAGGGCTGTTCATCGCCTATATGGCCTGCTTCGGGGGCAGATACCTCGCCAAATTCGGCACGCTGGGCGACACGGCGCAGGCACGGGTGTGGAGCGAGGAATTGCAGATCTATCAGCGCATCCCAGGCGACAACTCCATGCTCATTCTCTTATACAGCGTATTGAGCATTGCGCTGTGCGTGCTGTTTGTGGTAATATGGAGAATGAATCTGCTGAGCGCCTGCCGCGCCTGCGAGCGGGCGCGCGCCGGGGAAAAGCAGCCCTCCCTGCGCGTGGAGGCGCGCGCGCTGCTGGACGAGCGCTTTCACGTAACGCTGCTCTCCGCGCCGATGGTCTCGCTTTTGCTGTTTACGGTGCTGCCCATCGTCTTCATGGTGCTGATCGCCTTCACCAACTTCGACGCCGATCATCAGCCGCCGGGCAGTCTGTTCACCTGGACGGGGATGACCAACGTCACCGACGTGTTCCTCGGCAACGCGGTAAAGACGCGCACGTTCTTCGGCATCTTCGGCTGGACGATGGTGTGGGCGGTGCTGGCGACGTTCACCAACTACATCTTCGGGCTGTTGCTGGCCGTCGTCATCAACAACAAGCTGGTGAAGGCGAAAAAGACCTGGCGGACGCTGTTTATCATCCCGGTGGCCATCCCGCAGTTTGTCAGCCTGCTGCTCATCTCGCGGGCGCTGGAGCCTTCGGGGGCCATCAACGTGGCGCTGATGGAGCTGGGATGGATCGACGCGCCGCTGCCGTTTTTGCTGGACGAGCGTCTGGCGCGCATGGCGGTGGTGGTCATCAACATGTGGATCGGCATCCCCTACACGATGATGACCTTTTCCGGGGTGCTGATGAACATCCCCTCTGAACTCTACGAGAGCGCGGAGATGGACGGCGCCGGGCCTGTGCGCAGGTTTTTCAGCATCACGCTGCCCTACATGGTGTTCGTCACCACGCCGCAGACCATCACCACGTTCGTGGCCAACATCAACAACTTCAACGTCATCTACCTGCTGACCGCAGGCGGGCCGTTTTCGCTGGACTACTATCAGGCGGGCAAGACCGACCTGCTGGTGACGTGGCTCTACAAGTTGACCGTGGATCATCACGATTACGCGCTGGCTTCGACCATCGGCATCTTCATCTTCATGCTGGTGTCGCTATGCTCTCTGGCGGTGTACAACCGCTCCCGCGCCGTGCGAAAGGAGGATATGTTCCAGTGAAGATGGCATCGGGCCGCAGGCGGCGGCTATCCTTCCTGTTGCACGCGCTGCTGGCAGCGCTGGCGCTTTTGTGGATGATCCCGGTGTTCTGGCTGCTGCTTTCCTCCTTCCGCGCCGAGCCGGGGGCGTACACACCCTATCTGTGGCCGAAGGGGTTCACGCTGGACAACTACGCGCGCCTGTTCACCGACACGCGGCTGTTCAACTTTCCGCGCTGGTTCGGCAACACGCTGCTGGTGGCCGTGTGCAGCTGCCTGATCACCACGGTGTTGACGCTGATGGTGGCCTATGTGTATTCGCGGCTGCGCTTCAAAAGCCGGCGGGCGCTGATGAACGCCTCCCTGGTGCTGGGCATGTTTCCCGGGTTCATGAGCATGATCGCCATCTACCACTTTCTCAAGGCGGTGGGGCTGGATCAGACGCTGCTGGCGCTCATCCTCGTCTACTCGGGCGGAGCGGCGCTCAACTACCACATCGCCAAGGGCTTCTTTGACACCATTCCCAAGGCGCTGGACGAGGCCGCGACGCTGGACGGGGCCAGCAAGAGCGTCATCTTCTGGCGCATCATACTGCCAAACGCCCGGCCCATCGTGGTCAACACGGCCATCAACGCCTTCATCGCCCCGTGGTGCGACTTTATCTTCGTATCTGTCATCATGAAGGACAATTACGACAACTACACCGTGGCCAAGGGGCTTTATACCATGGTGGACAAGGCCAATATCTACGATTGGTACACGGCCTTCTGCGCCGCCGCCGTACTCATCGCCGTGCCCATCGTGCTTTTGTTCATCCGCTTGCAGAGTTTTTATGTGTCCGGGGTCACCTCGGGCTCCGTGAAAGGATAGTGCTTATGGAATTTGCCGCCGTTTACCACCGCCCCCGCAGTGAGTTCGCCCACGCCGTGGAGGAAGGGCGCTTCGTGTTCCGCCTGCGCGCCGCGCACGGCATGCTCAAGGGCTGCGCGCTCCACTACACCGACCGCGCCCCGCTCGACCCGGGCGTGTCCTTTGCCCGCCTGCCCATGGCGCGCGTGCGCGCCGACGCCTACGGCGACTGGTACGAGGCGGAACTGCGCACGGAGCTAAAGCGCGTGGGCTACTGCTTTGAACTGGAGGCGGAAGACGGCATTTGGTACTACTACGGTGACTGCTTCGAGCGCCAACTGCCGCGGCAGCGCTACGAGTGCTTCCAGTTTCCCTACGACCACCGCGCCGACCGGCTGGAAGTGCCCGCGTGGGCGGCGGACGCCGTAGTGTACAACATCTTCCCGGACAGCTTCGCCTCCGGGCGGGCGGCCATTTGCGGCGAGGGGACGGAGAAGCCCTGGAACGGGGAAATGTGCGCCTCGCGGCTGGGCGGCACGGTGGAGGGCGTGCGCCTCAACCTCGGCTATATACGCGATCTGGGGTGCAACTGCGTCTATCTCAACCCCGTGTTCGCCGCCGATTCCTATCACAAATACGACCTGCTGGACTACTTCCACGTCGATCCCTGCATGGGCACGGACGCGCAGTTCCGCGCGCTGGTGGACGAGGCGCACGGCATGGGCCTGCGCGTCATCATCGACGGCGTGTTCAACCACACCAGTTGGCGCCACCCCTTCTTTCAGGATGTGCTGCGGCGCGGCAAGGCTTCGCCGTTCTGGCGGTACTACTATGCCCTGCCGGAGGACGTGCGCTTCCCCGCGAAGGGCGAGGCGCCGGGCTACGCCTGTTTTTCCTACGTGCCGCAGATGCCCAAGACCGACACCGCCTATCCCCCGCTGCGCGACTATTTCTGCGCCGTCGGCGCGCACTGGGTGCGCGAATACGACGTAGACGGCTGGCGGCTGGACGTGGCCAACGAGGTGGACGACGGCTTTTTGCGCGCCTTCCGGCGGGCGGTGAAGGGCGCGAAGCGGGACGCCATCATCATCGGCGAGGTGTGGGAGAACGCCAGCCACTATTTGCAGGGCGACATGATGGATTCGGCGATGAACTACGACTTCCGCCGCTTCTGCCAGCGCTTTTTCGCCGAGGGCAGCATCGGCGCGGAGGACTTCGACGCGCGCGTGAGCGTGCTGTTGATGCGCTACCAGCGGCAGGCAGCCTTTGCCCAGCTCAACCTGCTCGACAGCCACGATGTGAGCCGTTTTTTCTCGCTCTGCGGCGGCGACGCGCAGCGCATGGCGCTGGCGGTGCTGTTCCAGATGACGTTCGTGGGCATGCCGAGCGTGTTCTACGGCGACGAACTGGGCATGGACGGCGTGGCGGAGCTGGAATACCGCCGGCCCATGGCCTGGGGGCGGGAACACCCGCTTACCGAAGTCTACCGCAAGATGATCGCCCTGCGCAACGCGCACGCGGCGCTGCGGCGGGGAAGTTTTGCCACGCTGCGGGCCGAGGGCGGGCTGTATTGCTACGAGCGGGCCCTGGAGGGCGAGCGCGTGGCCGTGTGCATGAATCCCGGCTCTGCGCCGCGCGCGGTGGAGCCGCTGGGCGAGGTGCTGCTCGCCGACGGCTATGCGGCGGGCACGCTGGAGGAAAAGGGCTACGCGGTATTTCTCCGCAAGGGGTGAGGGACATGCCTTCGAGCATCTACGACATCGCCCGCGCCGCGGGCTGTTCCATCAGCACCGTTTCCAAGGCGCTCAACGACCATTACAGCATCGCCGAGGAGACGAAGCGGCGCGTGCGCGCCGTGGCGGAGGAGCTTCATTACCAGCCCAGCGCCCGCGCCCGCAACTTCGCCAGCCGCAAGAGCGGCTCGGCGCTGTTCGTGACCGATTTTTACCGCAACATCGGCTACGAGAACCCGCACATGTTCGAGATCATCAACGGCGCGACGCACGCGCTGGAGGAAAAGGGCTATTCGCTGCTGCTGCGCAACATGCGCGCCGCAGACGCGCCCGCGCTTTTGCAGGACGCCATGCTGCGCGAGCAGGCGGACGGCGTGCTTTTGCACGCCACCATCCTCACCAAGCAGCTGGCGATGGTGCTGATGAAGGCCGACCTGCCCTATCTGGTCATCGGCAGGCCGGGATTCTCCACCGGCGTGAGCTGGATGGACGTCAACCACGAATCGGCGGGGCGGCTGGCGGCGGACTATCTGCTCGACCGCGGCTACCGGCGCGTGGCCTTTTTGCTGGGCAACGCGCGCGAGGACACCATCGCCCAGAGCCGCCTGAAGGGCATGAACGAGGTGTTCGCCGAGGAAGCGCTGAGCGTGGAGACCATCTCCGGCTGCCTCACCTACGAGGAGGGCGCGAGGGCGGCGGAGGCGCTGCTCGACCGCGCCGAGCGGCCGGAGGTGATCGTCTGCTCGAGCAACACGCTGGCTGTGGGCTGCCTGCACGCACTGCGGGCACGGGGCGTGGACATCCCCGGCGGAATGGCGCTGATGACGTTTGACAACTACCCCTTTTCGATGATCGTACAGCCGCAGATCACCGCTGTGGACCTCGACATGTACGACATGGGCTGGGAGGCGGCGCGCTTCCTTTTGCGGCGCATCCACAAGCCGAACTTGCAGACGCAGAGCTTCTGCACCACGCCGCGGCTCATCGCGCGGGATTCGACGTGAGACCCGCCCGGCGCGGCTGCATATATATTCCGTTTATTCATATTTACCTATTGGGGGTCCGTTTGGGAAAGTTCGCCGCCGAAAACCGTTATTTCGGCGGCAAATTTCGGTTATTTTTCCCAGGGAGCGCTTGATTGCCGGGGCGGGATATGGTATATTATGCACGTTGTTAGTCTTAACTAATACATGTGCTTTTATTTGTACATCTGTTAGTTATAACTAATATAAAGCGCACACAAGGAGGGGAACGGCCATCCGGAACCATCGCATCACCATCGTATTGGGCGTCTGCCTTATCTTGGCCAGCGTCTGTTCGCTGTTCGTCGGCGTCATTGATCTGGATCTGCCGTCGCTTTTTGGCGGGGATATGGAGCAGCTGAAGATACTCGTCGTCTCGCGGCTGCCGCGCCTGCTCGCCATCCTCTGCACCGGCGTGGGCATGAGCGTGGCGGGGCTCATCATGCAGCAGCTTTGCATGAACAAGTTCGTCTCCCCCACCACGGGCGCGACCATCTCCTCGGCGCAGTTCGGCATTTTGCTGGCGCTGTTGTTCATGCCGAACTCCACGCTCTGGGGGCGGGCGCTGTTCGCCTTTGCCACGGCGACGCTGGGCACGTGGATCTTCGTGTGGTTCATCCAGCGCATCACCTTCAAGGACGTGGTGATGGTGCCGCTGGTGGGCATCATGTTTGGCAACGTCATCGGCGGCATCACCAACTATCTGGCCTACAAGTACGAAATGACGCAGGCGCTGTCCACGTGGCTGGTGGGGCATTTTTCGCTGGTGCTGCGCGGGCGGTACGAACTGGTGTATCTGGTGGCACCGCTGGTGATTCTGGCTTTTCTCTTTGCCAACCACTTCAACATCGTCGGCATGGGCAAGGATTTTTCCAAAAACCTCGGCGTGCATTACAATCTGGTGCTGTTCATGGGCCTGACCATCGCGGCGCTGATCACGGCGAGCATCGTGGTGGTGGTCGGCTCCATCTCCTACATCGGTCTCATCGTGCCCAACGTGGTGGCGATGTTCAAGGGCGACAAAATTCGCGGCACGCTGGTGGACACGGCGCTGTTCGGGGCGCTGTTCGTGCTGGTATGCGACATGCTGGGGCGCGTGGTCATCGCGCCGTATGAACTGCCCATCGAGCTGATCGTCGGCATCCTCGGCAGCCTGCTGTTCATCGGACTGTTGTTCTACCGGCTCAAACACGGGCGCAGGGCCATCCGCCTCAAGGGGCCGACCTTTGGCTGCGGGGCGGGCGTACCCGACCTGGAAGGGGGCGCGAACCGATGATGCTGACACGCGCTCAGCGGTCGAACCGCAAAAAACTCTGCGTCATGGCGGCGCTGGTACTGCTGGCGGCGGCGGCCTACATGACCGTGGACGTCAACTTTGGCAACGCGAAACTGCTGGCCTACTCCATGCGCATACGCGCGCCGAAGCTGATCGTCATGCTCATCACCGCCTTTGCCATCGGCGGGGCCTCGCTGGTGTTCCAGTCCATCATCAACAACACCATCGTCACGCCCTGCCTGTTGGGCATGAACTCTCTCTACACGCTCATCCACACGGCGGTAGTGTTCTGCGCAGGCTCGGGGAGCGTGCTGGCGGCCAACGCCAACGCCGCCTTCGCCATCGACCTTGTGATGATGGGCATCACGGCGACGCTCATTTACAGCTACCTGTTCAAAAAGACGAAGCACAACGTGCTCTACGTGCTGCTGGTGGGCACGGTGCTGACTTCGTTTTTCTCCAGCGTGCAATCGACGATGACGCGGGTGATGGACCCCAATGAGTACGACACGCTGCTGACGACGCTGGTGGCGAGCTTCAGCAATGTCAACGCCGAGATCATTATCTTCGCGCTGATCGTGCTGGCGGCGGTGATCTTCTTTCTGCGCAGGGAGCTTGCGCTGCTGGACGTGTTGACGCTGGGCAAAGCGCAGGCCATCAGCCTCGGCGTGGACTACGACCGCTGCATCCGCCGCCTGCTGCTGGGCGTGACGCTGGCCATCGCCGTGGCCACGGCCATGGTGGGGCCGATCTCCTTCCTTGGATTGATCATCGCCAATCTCGCCCGGCAGCTTTTGCGCACCTACCGCCACACGCAGCTCATCCTCGGCTCGGCGCTGTTCGGCATGATCGTGCTGGTGGGCGGGCAGATCATCGTCGAGCATGTATTTACCTACGCCGTGCCCATCAGCGTGTTCATCACTGTGGGCGGCGGGCTGTATTTCCTCTATCTTCTGCTCACACGAAGGAGGGTGTAGCGTTGTTTGTCAAGGAACTGACGAAAAAGTACGACGGCAAGGCCGTGGTGGACGGCGTGAGCTTCGACATCCCCAAGCGCTCGGTCATCTCCATGATCGGGCCGAACGGGGCGGGTAAGTCCACGGTGCTGAACATACTTTCCCGCCTCATCGCCCGCGACAGCGGCCTGGTGGACTTCGAGGGACAGGATATTTCCCGCTGGAAAAGCAAGGAACTGGCCAAGCGGCTGGCCATCCTCACCCAGTCCAACAACATCCAGATGAAACTGACCGT
>DVGE01000317.1 GCA_018712885.1 Candidatus Pullichristensenella stercoripullorum
TCTTCGCCATCGGCCCCTCGCTGTGCGGCGCGGAGGTGGCGTATTACCCGCTGGACGAGCAAAGCGGCTATCTGCCCGACCTTGCCGCCATCGACGAGGAAATTGCGCGCCGGGCGAAGATGATGATCGTCTCCTTCCCCGCCAACCCCGTGGGCGCGGTAGCCCCGCGCGCGTTTTACGACGATCTGGTGGCCTTCGCACGCAAATACAACATCTGCATCGTCCACGACAACGCCTATTCGGAGATCGTCTTTGACGGCAACGAGGGCATATCGTTTTTGAGCGTGCCTGGGGCCATGGAGGTGGGCGTGGAGTTCAATTCCCTCTCCAAGACCTACAACCTCACCGGCGCGCGGCTGTCGTTTTTGCTCGGCAACAGGGCCATCCTCGAACGCTTCCGCGCTTTGCGCACGCAGATCGACTACGGCCTGTTCTACGTGGCGCAGCGCGCCGCCATCGCCGCCCTCGACGGGCCGCAGGAGGGCGTCATGCGTCAGCGCGCGGAATACCAGCGCCGCCGCGACGCGCTCTGCCACAGCTTCACCGCCGCCGGTTGGGAAGTGCCCGACGCCAAAGGGACGATGTTCGTCTGGGCGAAGACCCCGCGCGGCTGGGAGGACGACGAGGCCTTCGTCACCGAGCTTTTCAAGCGCACGGGCATACTCGTGACGCCCGGCAGCGCCTTCGCCTCGCGCGGCAAGGGCCATGTGCGCTTCGCGCTGGTGCAGCCCGCGGAGGCGCTCGCCGACTGCGCCGCGCGGCTGCAAACAAGCGGCTTCCTCGGCTGATTTGACGGGCGGGGCAAAAGATGGTACAATATTTGCAGCACTTACCCTGGGGAGGAACGCATCCTTGAAACGCATTTGCACAGCGCTTTTGGCGCTTTTGCTGCTGCTTGGCGGCGCGCACGCGGAGGAGGATATCTTCGCCGCCACCATCGTCACGCCCACGCCCACGGCGGGCGTCGGCTCCATCGGCCTGGCGATCTCCGAATACACCTACGCGGTGCTGACCAACGACACGCTCGGCGTGCGCTTTTCCTACCCCTCGCACTGGATACAGACCCCGGGGCGGCGCACCATCTGCTATGAAGAGCCGGTCGGCGAGGGCGACATCCCCGCGCGCATGGCCGTGTCCGTCAAGCAGTTGGACGACCGCGCCGACGGCGATGAACTGACCCGCCAGCTCTCGTCGTTCGTCTCCGCCATCTTCACGCAATTCGACCGCTACGAGATCGGCAACCTCATCACCGACGTGCCCTTTATGGGCAAGACAGCCTATTCCACCGTCTACCGCGGCTACAAGGGCGACCAGGTGATCCGCGGCACGGCGATCATGGCCAGCGTCGGCACGAAGATCTACGCCTTCCACTTCTCCTGCGACGCCGACGATTACGACGCCATGACCACGGTGATGGAATACCTGCGCAGCCACGTGGAGGCCAACAACAGCTGACGCGCGCATAAGAATGATCCCGCTTCCGACAGAGAAGCGGGATCATTTTTGCTTCTGCCCCCCCATTTATGACGGACTTTTGCGATTTTCGCATGATTTCCGTGAAAAGATCATGATAAATTATGCTTGATTTTCAATTTTATCCGAATTTACGCTTGCAATCGTCACAGTTTTGCAATATAATAGTCTATGATTGAAAAAACTCAAGGGAGGCGGCTGCGTGAAGAGCATGCTCAGGCGGCTTGTGATCGCGGGCGTGGCGTTGACGATGGTGTTCGGCAGCGCGCAGGCCACGGTCGGCGCAAAGGTTACCCGGGATGATCTGCCGGTATTCGATGCCCCTACATATACGCAGGAAGCGTACGCGGGCTATCTCAACAGCGGCGAAACCGTGGGCGTGATAGAGGTTCGCGGGGATTGGGCGAAGATCACGCGCGACGGCAAGATAGGCTATACGGGGGTGGATTTCCTCACCCCGGTTTCCTCTTCCAGTTCTTCCTCAGATAATGAATACGCCACGCGCGTCAGCGGCTACGCCACGCGCAGCGTGACCGTGTACGAACGGCCTTCGACTTCCTCGCGCCAGGTCATCTCCCTGCCGTGGGGCACCGAGGTGTTCGTCACCGGCACCAACGGCAGCTTCTGCCGCGTGGAAAACGCCTCGGGCACTGTGCGCGGCTATATCCCCGGCGCGTACCTCAGCCGCACGCAGCCGACCTACACCATGGGCTACGCCACGCAGGAGGCGGCGGTATATTCCCAGCCCTCCGCTTCTTCCAGCCAGCTCGGGTATGTGTCCCGCGGCACGGCGGTGCGCGTCATCGGCGTGCGCGGCGAGTGCTGCCAGGTGCTCAATTCCGACGGCATGACTTGCGGTTATATCTACAGCGGCTACCTGAGCAAGACGCCTGTGGACACGGCCGTGACCGTGGGGTATACCACCCGCCAGGTCAACGTCTACCGCAGCGCTTCCACCTCTTCGGATGTGCTCATCCGCCTGGACGCGGGCACGGCCGTCAACGTCTTTGACGTCAACGGCAGCTTCTGCAAGGTGCGCAACGATCCCGGCACCATCGTCGGCTACATACAGAGCGCTTACCTGACGCAGACCAAGCCCGCGCCTGATCCCGAACCCGAACCCGATCCCGATCCCGAACCTGACACCGGCTCCGGCTCCAGCGGCAATTCCGGCCTCAACGCGCTGAAGGCCAGCGTGGAGATGGTCGACTGGTACGACTCGGCGCAGCACGTTCTGCAGCGCGGCAGCTATTACACGCTGCTCAACATCCGCAATGGCGAGACGTTCCGCGTCAAGTACACCACGGGCTCCGCGCACATGGACATCGAACCCGCCACCGCGCAGGACACCGCCAAGCTGCTCACCTGCCTGGGCGGGGAGTGGACGTATGTGCGCACGCCGGTGATCCTTATCGCCGAGGGCAAGGCCATTGCCGCCTCCATCTACGGCGAACCGCACGGCGGCACCGACACCATCTCCGGCAACAACATGGACGGCGTGGTTTGCCTGCACCTGACCAACAGCCGCACGCACGGCAGCGACCGTGTGGACGAGGACCATCAGGCGGCGATCCAGACGGCCTACAATTGGGCGCACAACAGTTAAACGAACGACAGAAAAAACCGGGGCGCGCCGCTCTTCTTTGGAAAGGGCGGCGTTCTGCCCGTTCAGGGGAGGAAGTCCCATGCCCTCGACGCGGGAAAAGCTGCATGCCTCTTTGCGGAAACTGCGCGACGTGTACCGCGCGGGCGTCAAGCGCGGCCGCTACAAGGCGGAGATCGCCGAATACAACGCCCGGCTCGGCCTGCGCGTCGACGTGCGCGATTTTGAAAAGGCACGGAAACAGACCGATTGCGACGTGGAGGAGTACTTTGGCTTCGAATTTTACAAAAAGGATGAGGCCGGGCGCGACGCCTACCTCACCCGCGTGCGCCGCACCAAGCTGATCCGCAAGATGGGCGACGTGGACGAGGGCATCACCATTCCCGGCAACAAGGTGCTGTTCAACACGCTCTTTGCGGAATACCTGCGGCGCGCGTGGATCAGCCCTACGGCGGCGACGGAAGAGGCGTTCGTCGACTTCGTGCGTCGCTTGGGCACGGTGATGGTCAAGCCCGCGGAACTGCGCTGCGGCATGGGCATCCACAAATACCGTTACGAAAGCGACGAGGGCGCGCGCGAACTCTATCGCCAGCTGCGCGGCGAGGGCTATGTGGTCGAAGAAGTGCTCCGCCAGCACCCGGCGCTGGACGCGCTCAACCCGGACGTGCTCAGCACGTTGCGCGTGGCCACCTATACCGACGCGGACGAGGTGCACATACTCGCCACCGCCCTGCGCACGGCCTCCGTCTCCCGCGAGGGGCATTGCGTGGACAACATGAAGGCCGGGGGGCTGGGCTGCCCCGTGGACGCCGAATCGGGGAAGATCTGGGCGCCGGCGTTCAACGTGCGCCTGGAGCGCTTCGACGTCCACCCCGTCACCGGCACGGCTTTCGTCGGCTTCCAGCTGCCGATGTGGGACGAAGTGCTTTCCACGGTGCGTTCCATCGCCCGCAAAGCCTATCTGCTGCCCCAGTGCCACTACCTCGGCTGGGACGTTGCCCTGACGCCGGACGGCCCCGCCGTGATCGAGGGCAACTGGCAGCAGGGGTGCGATATCATCGAGTACGGCGGGCAGAGAGGCATCTATCACGAGCTGCTGCGCCTCAGCGACAAGCGCTGAAGCCGGCGGGACATACAAGGAGGAAAAGGACATGGCAAAGGCGGCAAACCCGCTCCGCGAGGCGGTCCACGTTTGCGCGCAGCGCTACCGGCAGTATGCCGGGGACAAGCGGGCCAGGAAGGAATTCGCGCGGCACTGCCAGGCGCTGGGGCTGAAGCTGCCGTGGAGGGACTACCTGCGCGCCCGCAAACAGACGGGCTGCGAGGTGCGCGAATACTTCGCCTTCGAGTTTTACAAGAAGGACGACGCGCAGCGCGACACCTACCTCACCCTCCAGCGGCACGACGCTTTCACCAAAGCGGTGGGCGACGTCAACCGGGCGATCACCATCCCCGGCAACAAGGTGCTGTTCAACATGATCTTCGGGGCGTTTTTGCAGCGCGAATGGATCAATCCCAGCGCCTGCACCGCCGAGGAATTCATCGCCTTTGTCAAAAAACACGGGCGCGTGATGGTCAAGCCCTCGGATTCGTGCAGCGGCAAGGGCATCCACATATTCGCCTACGAGGACGACGAAAAGACCCGCGCCTGCTACGACGAACTGGTGGGCACCGGCGCGCTGGCGGAAGAGCTGCTCAAACAGCACCCGCAGATGGATCGCCTCAACCCGCACTGCATCAACACCGTGCGGGTGGCCACCTATACCGACCGCGACGACGTGCACATACTCTTTGCCACGGCGCGCTCGGGCATGAACGAGAGCATTGTCGACAACTTTGGCGCAGGCGGCGTTTCCGTGGCCGTAGACTGGAAGACCGGCAAGATCATCGCCGACGCCATCGACCAGGAATACCGGCGCATCGCCACGCTGCCGATGACGGGCACGACGCTCCAGGGCTTCCGGATCCCCAACTGGGACAAGGCGCTGGACGTGGTGCGCCGCGCCGCGCGGCTGGCCTATACGCTGCCCCAGTGCCACTGGATCGGCTGGGATCTGGCGTTCCTGGCCAACGACGAGGTCGCCATCGTCGAAGGCAACTGGCGGCAGGGCCCGCTTTCGCAGAACACGCATCCCAAGGGCATCTACCACGAATTGAAGGAACTGAGCAAGAAGCTCTGAGGCGGCCTGGGGGCTCCCCCCGCCGCACGACGGCCCCGCGCGAACGAAACGCGCGGGGCCGGTCTTTGCAGAAAAACGCCCGGGCGCGCTGTGCGTCCGGGCATCGTGTACTTGGTCTACGCGGTGACGATCTTGGCCGCTTCGTGGAGCTTCAATTCCTCCACGGCGTTCTCGCGCATCTTGTACTTGAGAATCTTGCCGGCGGCGTTCATGGGGAATTCCTTGACGAAGCTGAAGTAGCGCGGGCACTTGTGCTTGGCAAGGCGGGAAAGCGCATACTGGCGCAGCTCCTCCTCGGTGGCGGTCATGCCCTCCTTCAGGAT
>DVGE01000318.1 GCA_018712885.1 Candidatus Pullichristensenella stercoripullorum
TGGAAAGGTTTCGCTCCCGGTGCTGCTCGAACATAACGCATCCCCCGAAGTGTATCGTTTGTAAGATTATAGCACGTTCCGGGCGCGGTGAAAAGGGCAAAAAGATAAAATCCCGCCTTGCCAGCGCCGCGAAACGCCGCTATAATGAAGAAAAGGAGCGTGAACACATGCGCATGGAATTTCTCGGCGCCGCCCATGAAGTCACCGGCAGCCAGACGCTTTTGACCGTCAACGACCGCCCCTTCCTCGTCGATTGCGGCATGGAACAGGGCGCGAACCGCTTTGAAAACAAGCCCCTTCCCGTGCAGCCCGAGGCGCTGCTCTGCGTCCTCGTCACGCACGCCCACATCGACCATTCCGGCAACCTGCCGCTGCTCTACAAGCGCGGCTTCCGCGGCCCCATCTATGCCACGGAGGAGACCTGTGACCTTCTGCAGATCATGCTGCGCGACAGCGCCCACATACAGGTCTCGGACGCAGAGTGGAAGACGCGCAAGGCCCAGCGCGCCGGCGGCCCTCCCGTGGAGCCGGTCTACGACCTTGAGGACGCCGAGGGCGCGCTCTCTCTTCTGCGCCCCTGCCGCTATGGCGAGCGCCTGCCCGTGCTGGAAGGCGTGGAGATACGCTTTACGGACGTCGGCCATCTGCTCGGCTCCGCGGCCATCGAACTGTGGCTGCGCGAGGGCGACACGGAGCGCAAGGTGGTCTTCAGCGGCGACGTGGGCAACACGAACCAGCCCCTTCTGCGCGACCCGCAGCGCGTGGAAAGCGCCGATGTGCTTATCATCGAATCCACCTACGGCGACCGCCTCCACGAAAAGGTGCGCCTCGACTACCCCCGCGCCCTCGCCGACGTGCTGCAGCGCACGTTCGACCGCGGCGGCAACGTCGTCATCCCCTCGTTCGCCGTCGGCCGCACGCAGGAGATGCTCTACTTTTTGCGCCAGATCAAGCTGGATGATCTCGTCCATGGCCACGGCGATTTCCCCGTCTATGTCGACAGCCCCCTCGCCAACGAGGCCACGGCGGTGTTTTTGCAGGCCGACCCCGCCTCGCTCGACGACGAGGCCCGCGCCCTCATCCGCGCGGGCGTCAACCCACTCTGGTTCGACGGCCTCAAGACCAGCGTCACCGCCGAGGAAAGCAAGGCCATCAACTTCGATAAGACGCCCAAGGTCATCCTCTCCGCCAGCGGCATGTGCGACGCCGGCCGCATCCGCCACCATTTGAAGCACAACCTCTGGCGCAAGGAGTCCACCATACTCTTCGTCGGCTATCAGGCCGAGGGCACGCTCGGCCGCCAGATCGTCGAGGGCGCGAAGAAGGTCAAGCTCTTTGGCGAGGACATCAGCGTCGCCGCCGAGGTGCGCACCCTTCCCGGCGTCAGCGGCCACGCCGACCGCGACGGCCTGCTTGCCTGGCTGGAAGGCTTCGCGGAAAAGCCGGGCCGCGTGTTCGTCAACCACGGCGACGACGCTTCCTGCACCTCCTTTGTGGAAACGCTCAAGCGCCTCGGCCACAACGCCTCCGCCCCCTTCAGCGGCGCGGCCTACGACATCGCCGCCGATGAAGTCCTCGACTGGCCCGAGGGCGTGCCGGCGCAAAAGGCCAAGGCCCGCGCCAAGAGCAACGTCTTTGCCCGCCTGCTCGCCGCCGTCGAACGCCTCATGCGCGTCGCCCGCGGCTGCGAGGGCATGGCCAACAAGGAGCTTGCCAAGTTCGCCAACCAGGTCGACCGCCTCGCCGACGAGTGGGAGCGGTAGGGGAGAGAAAAAGCGCCTCCGCGCGGGGGCGCTTTTTTGTGGTATTTTTTGGAAAATTATGTAGAAATATCAGCAAGGGAATGCTATAATAGGAATGTTCCAGCGATAAAATGGTGATGAGGAGGCGCATTTATGTCCCTGCGCAAAATGGTCGCTCTTGTCCTTGCCCTGCTCCTTCTGTTTTCGTTCGCGCCGACGGGGCTTTTCGCGGAAGAGACTCCCGCTGCCGAAGGCGAGCTGGACGAGACGCAGCGCAACTCCATCAACATGCTCAACTATCTGGTCGTCCTCACGCAGGAGATCAACGCCTCCCAAAACAGCCGCCTCTATCTGGAAGAGACCTATTCCGCTTTGCAAAACAACACCAACCCCAACGCGGTGGACAGCCGCACGCTGGTGGAGATCAACTACCTCTTCGACACGCTGGAAGAATACCGCATGATCGCCGTCAAGCGCGACCGGCTGCAATACATCTACGAGCAGAACCGCGCCCGGGCCATCCGTGACGCATTGCCCGGCCCGCTGGCCCTGCTGAACGTCAATGAAGCGCCGGATAAGGCGCGCCTGATTTCTTCGGTGGTCTTTATGGTGCTTGACGCCGGGCTCAATTATGCCGACAGCGTTGAGGAAGTCGAACTTCAATACCTTCAGGACGGCTGGGCGCTGGATGACGAACAGGCCGCAACCCTCCACGAGATCCGCAAGGGCACCTTCAATTATATGGTGGAGACCGTGCGCGATTACGACCTTCCCGGCGAGCTGGCGCTCACCGAACAGGCCGTCGCGGACTACGTGGAGTGGGAAAACAACAGCAACGATCTGCAGGTCATTCGCTTCTTTGAGGACAACGAGGCCACCTACCGCGCCTTTGGCCCCTACTGGCTGGCGCTGGCCCGCCGCTACTACAATGTCGGCGACTATGCCGCCTGCCTGCGCGCCTTCGACGCCTATGAGCAGCTCGATATGGACATCTTCCGCCGCGACTACGACCTTGCGCAGGCGCTGCCGCTGGCCATCGTCGCCGCCCGCAACGTGCAGGATGACGCGCAGTACGCCCAGACCGCCGCGCGCTATGTGCGATCCATCCTCGACAATATCGACCACGACGATTGGGCGCTGCGCTACTTCGCTGCCCAGACCTGCGTGGAACTGTGCGCGCTCACCGGCGATGAAGCGTACCTCCAGCAGGCTTACGACATCGCCCTGAGCAATGTCAACGGCCTTGTCACCGAGCAGCGCGCCGCCAATGCCGCCTATCTTGCCGAGGTGAAAAAGGCCGAAGCCCCGCAGGGCGCCACCGAGGCGCAGAAAAAGGACGTGGAGGACTACAACAAGCTGCTCACCGAGGAGCGCAAGGCCGAGCTGCCCCCGACGGACGAAGCCCTGCTGCTCAACTGCGACCTGCTCTTCGCGCTGGCCGACGAGCTGGGCGTCAGCGACGCGCAGCGCCAGAGCATCGACGGCATCCTCCACGAAGATGGCGCGCCGCTGTTCCTCGTGCCGCCCCTGGACAGCCTCTACTGGATGACCGGGGAAGCGCAGGAAGCGCCCGCAGAGAGCATCGACATCGGCTATGGCCGCTCCACCGTCACCGTCCCGGCGCAGTACGTCACCGACGAGGCCGCCATCGCCGTCACCGTGACCACGGAGGATGGCAGCGTCACCTTTGAGGACTGGACGCTGCAAAAGGTCGAGCGCAAGGACAAGGACGACCTCGCCTCCTTCATCGCCACCTACAAAAGCTCCGCCGCCGGGGCGCACGGCTACGCCGTCGGCTCGCGCATCCACATCGAGATCACGCCGCGCGCCGGGAGCGAAACGCCCGCCTATACCGCCGAATACGAAGTCGTGCGTACAAAAAAGCTGCTCGTCTTCGATGACATCGGCTTTCGGAAGGTGTCCTGATGCGCCGTCTTACCGCCCTGCTGCTCTGCCTTGCGCTCTGCTTGCTGCCCGCACCGCAGGCAGGGGCACATAGTGGGGATAGGCATGGGGAAGATATTTATTATGTGCTTTTTGGGGAAGACTGGAAGTCAATCAACCTTAATGAGGAACAGACGAATAAACGGTATGCCCTGCTTTGCGCTACACAGCTTTGCATTGACCAGTTTAATAACAACAGTGAGGAGTATTTGAACTCACTAAGAGAGATGGGGTACAGCAGGCTGCCTGAAAGCGTTAAAGAGATCAATCTTTCCGCTACTCCACAAAACCATCGCTCATTTACACACAAGGGCTGGGATTACAACTATTTATCCGATCCGCCGAGCCTGAGCAATCCACACTGGGATACTCGCTGGCAACAGAGAAAAAAACTCCTGACCGATGTCGCCGAGCAGATATTCGATTTCGATGGTCGCTGGAAACTTCTCGACAAGATACTTCCCTATCCGTGTACCGCTGAATGTGAGGCGTTCTGCAAACTCCTGTATTACATCCATCTCACGAGCGACCACACCGCTTTTGAAACAGGTTCCTACAATCGCGTTGTTTTGGGGCAACAAGGCAAAGACCAAGTTATGCCGCTGGCAGCGACGCGCGGGGATTCTGTCATCTCGGAGTTACAGGAAGTCGTCGTGGAGCTTTTCGGGCAAGAGGAAGCATCAGATATTGTTCGCGATTTGGACACCATCAACAGCGAAGTCGTCAAACTGCTCAATTACCCGGACGCGATGCGTACACAGGAAGGCATTGATCAGTATAAAGGCTATGCCAAAAAAGTCCTCAACACACTCTCCGACTATATCCCCAACCTCCTCAAGGAAACGGACTTCTTTTCCAAAGTATTCTGCTGAACGCTTTGCCTCCTCTACCTACGCACCGCCTGACAAACCACGGCGCGCCCGCTCCGGGTGCGCCGCGTCCATTCCTCACCCTTCCTCCATCACCCTCCGATAATTCACCGGGTCCGTGTCCCCCTCCGTGGAGATGAGCAGCACCCGCGCCCTTTCATCCAGCCCCAGCGCCTCCCGCGCCTTTTCGTCCGCCGCCGCGTCCAGCAGCGCGCCCATGGTCGCCGCGCCGCTCTCGCCGGAAACAATGGCCCTATCCCCCGCAAGCGGACGCGCCAGCGCGCGCATGCCCCGCGCCGCCGCCGCGTCCTCGCAGGAAAGGTACGCCGCCGTCAGCCCCTTGAGTATGTCCCAGGCGATGGGGCTCGGCTCGCCGCAGGCAAGGCCAGCCATCATCGTCGGCATATCGCCCTTCACGGCCGTGATCTCGCCCTTCGCGGCGCTGCGGAAAAAGCAGTCCGCCGCCGTAGGCTCCACGAGGATGATCTTCGGCGGGTCCTGCGGATGCGCCTGCTCAAAATACGCCGCCACCGCCGCCGCCATGGAGCCGACCCCCGCCTGCAAAAAGACGTGCGTGGGCGGCGCGTCCATCTGCTCGTCCGCCTCCAGCGCCATGGTCAGATACCCCTGCATGATGTGCAGCGGTATCTGCTCGTAGCCCGGCCAGGCCGTGTCCTGCACCAGCACGCCGCCCGGCGTCTGCGCCGCCTGTTGCGCGGCGAGGCGCACGCAGCCGTCGTAGTTGCGCTCTTCCACGGTCACCTCCGCCCCGAGCGCGCGGATGTTCTCCACGCGGCTTTTGACCGTGCCCTTGGGCATGCGCACCACCGCGCGGCAGCCCAGTTCCCGCGCCGTCCAGGCCACGCCGCGGCCGTGGTTGCCGTCCGTGGCGGTGAAAAACACGGCGTCTCCCAGCGCTTCGCGGGCGTCTGCCCCTGTGAGCGCCGCGTGCGTCATTTCCTCCGGCCTTGACCCCAGCCGCGCGGCGATGTGCCGGCCGATGGCATAGGAACCGCCCAGCACCTTGAAGGCGTTCAGGCCAAAGCGCGGCGATTCGTCCTTGATAAAGAGCCCGCCCAATCCCAGCCGCGCCCCGAGCGCCGGCAGCGCGACCAGCGGCGTGGGGGCGTATTGGGGAAAGCTGCGGTGAAAAGCGCGCGCCTGCTGCGCCTGCGCCGGCGTCAGCGCCGCGCAAAAGGGGCTGTTTTGCGCGCCCGTCGCGCGCGTCAATATCCGCGTGTGTCGCATGTTCATCGCTCCTTTTCCCCAGTATAGCATACTTTTATCGTTTTGAAAATGTACATAAATCGTAAAAACCGCCCCGTGGAACACAGGAATCTTAACGTCTGTTCTGTATAATAAAGGCATCAGAAGCGTGCGAGGAGGACAAACTATGCGAAAAACGAAGATCGTCTGTACCATCGGCCCGTCCTGTGACAATGAAGATACCCTTACCCAGATGTGCATGGCGGGCATGAACGTGGCGCGGCTCAACTTCTCCCACGGCTCGCATGAAGAACACCTGAAAAAGATCGAGCTCATCAAGCGCGTGCGCAGGCAGCTGAACATGCCCATCGCCATCATGCTGGACACCAAGGGCCCCGAATACCGCACGGGCCGTCTGGCCGAAGGCCGCGTGATGCTCAGCAAGGGCGAGCGCTTCACCTTTACCACGGAAGACATCCTCGGCGACCGCGACCGCGTTTCCGTCTCCTACAAAAACCTCCCCCACGAACTGGAGGTCGGCGACACGGTGCTGGTCAACAACGGCCTGATGGTCTTCCAGGTGCTGGAATGTACCGATACCGAAGTCCGCTGCGAAGTCGTCGCCGGCGGCGAGCTGAGCGACCGCAAGAGCATGAGCTTCCCCGGCAAGGTGCTCAAGCAGACCTATTTGAGCGAGCAGGACAAGGAAGACATCCGTTTCGGCGTGGAAAACGACGTGGACTTCATCGCCTGTTCCTTCGTTTCCCGCCGCGAAGACCTCGAAGCCGTGCACGCCTGGCTCAACGAACTGGGCGCCAAGGACATCGACGTCATCGCCAAACTGGAGAACCGCTCCGGCGTTGACAACATCGAGCAGATCTGCGAGGCCTGCGACGGCATCATGATCGGCCGCGGCGATATGGGCGTGGAGATCCCCTTCGAGGAGCTGCCGCAGATCCAGAAAAAGCTCATCACCAAGTGCCGCATGCTGGGCAAGCGCGTCATCACCGCCACGGAGATGCTCGAAAGCATGATCCACAACGTGCGCCCCACCCGCGCGGAGATCTCCGACGTGGCCAACGCCGTCTACGACGGCACCAGCGCTATCATGCTCTCCGGCGAGACCGCCGCCGGCGAACACCCCGTGCTCGCCGTGGAGACCATGTCGCGCATCGCCACCTGCACCGAGCGCGGCATCCACTACGAAAAGCGCTTCTTGAAGAGCGAGTTCAAGATCCACAACATCGTCGACGCCATCTCCCACGCCACCTGCGGCATGTCCATCGACGTGCACGCCAAGGCCATCGCCGTCTGCTCGCTCTCGGGCAAGACGGTGCGCATGGTCTCGCGCTTCCGCTCCCCGGTGGACATACTCGGCATCACCACCAGCGAAAAGACCTGGCGCAAGCTGGCGCTGTCCTGGGGCGTGACGCCGGTGATGTGCGAAACGCTCGATTCCACGGAAGTGCTCTTTTACTCCGCCAAGCGCCTCGCCCGCAAGATGTTCGACTTGAAGCAGGGCGACCGCATCGTCATCACCGCCGGCGCCACCACCGGGCGCAGCGGCAACACCAACCTCATCAAGATCGAGACGGTCTGACCGTCAGTGCATGCGCGCCCATCTCCCGCCCGGGAAGGGGGCGCTTTTGTGTACGCAAACAAAAAAACTTCACGCCGCGGCCTTGGCGAATTCATCACTTTTTAATAATTCCCAGCGCATCCCGAGGATCGTTTGTGCTATAATGAAGCCACCCGGTTCCTCGGGGGACACTGCGATATGGAGGGATGCGCGTTCTCGCGCGTATACGAATGAAAACTACAAAGCGTATCTGCGCGCTCTTGCTCGCGCTTTTGTTGCTTCTCGGCTGCGCCGGCGCGGAGGGATTGACCACCGGCGCCAAGGGCGAGGCGGTGGA
>DVGE01000319.1 GCA_018712885.1 Candidatus Pullichristensenella stercoripullorum
CGAAGCGCGCGTTCAGCGCCCTCTCCCACACGAGCAGGCCCAGTCCGGCGACGATCAGCGCCATGAGCGTTCCCACCCATATGGGGCTTTGCGGATCAGGAAGGAGTTTCCAGCGCTCTCCGCCTTCTTCACAGGCAAGGGCGATATAGGCCATGCCCAGCGTCAGGACAAGGCTGAGGCTGATGCGTATCTTCATAAACAGCGTCACATCCATGCCGGGCTTCTTTTTCCCTTTCACAGGCGTCCCCTCTCCCTCGGAAAGCCATATGGAAAAGGCAACGCGCGTTCTACCCATGGAGAAACGCCCGTTGCCTTGCCTGTCTAAAAGCCAAAATCGTTGCGCGGGTCCTTGCTCTTGCGGCGCACGTCGTCGATAAACTCGATCTCCATGCGCTCGAAGTGGATCTCCTCCACGAAGTGATCCTGCGTGAAAGCGGTCATGCGGAAGGAGGAGAACTCCCGCTCGTTCTTGGGCAGCCAGATGGGACGCGGCACGTCCAGCGCGCGGCAGGCCTCGTCCAGCGCCTCGCGCGCACCGTCGAATGTACACTCCACCGTCATCTGGCGCTCGATGCGATGTTTTTTCATCAGCCGCACCCAAAGTCTGGTCATGGCGGCCTCCTAACGGCTCAGCTTGCCCTTCGCGCCCTTGCTGCCGTGGACGATGTTGGCAAGCAGCGTGGAATCATGAGAGAACACCGAGGCCTTGCGATCGGCCCAGGCGCTGAAGGCGCACTCCACCATGCCGTCGAGCAGCGCGGCGAAGGAGATGCCCTTCGGCTCCCAGAGGTAGAAAGCCAGCGAGCCGGGGATGGTGTTGGCCTCGTTGATGAAGACGTTCTCGTTTTCGTCGAGTATGAAGTCGATGCGCACCACGCCCTTCAGATCCATGGCGTGGAAGGCGCGCACGGCGAGATCGCGCACGGTCTGGGCAGCCTTTTCGCTGATGGGCGCGGGGATGACGCGCACCTGCGAGGCCATGCCGCCCGCGCCCTTGGCGTTGCGGGTGTACTTGCCTTCGAAGGTGAGGAATTCTTCCTGCGTCACCGGCATTTCCAGTTCCGAAGTCTCGACATCGTCGCCATAGCCGAGCACCGCGCAGTTGACCTCGCGCAGCGGCGTGATCGCCTTTTCCACCAGCACGCGGTGGTCGTAGGCCACGGCCGTCTCAATGGCGTCCTCGAGCTGCTGCCGATCATGGGCGACGTTGATGCCAATGGAGGAGCCGAGGTTGGCGGGCTTGACGATGAGCGGGAAGCCCAGTCTGTCCTCGCACTCGTCCATGACGCCGTCGCGCTCGCGGCTCCAGCGGCCGCGGTCGAACCACACGCCCTCGACCACGGGGAAGCCGCAGCCCTTGAACAGCAGCTTCATGGTGATCTTGTCCATGCCCACGGCGGAACCCATCACGCCCGCGGAGGTGTAGGGCACATTGAACAGCTCCAGCATGCCCTGCAGCGTGCCATCCTCGCCGTTGAGCCCGTGCAGCACCGGCATAACGACATCGAGCGTCGCTACGCGCTCGGCGCCCGCGCCGCCAAAGAGTTTTTTCTTCTCCGGCAGATGGTAAAGCACCAGTTTGTCGTTCTCCCCCGCCGGGATCACGCGCGTGACTTTGGCGGGGTCGAAGCGCTCATAAAACTTGATATCCGCAAGCGCTTCCCCGGTATACCAGTTCCCCTCGCGCCCGATGTATATGTAGGTGACGGTATATTTCTGCTTATTGAGCGCTTGCGCCGCCTGCAGCGCGGAGATGATGGACACATCGTGCTCGCAGGTGCGGCTGCCGTAGATCACGCCGATATTGTACATAGCCTTTTATCCTCCCTCATGCCTATTCGGTGTAATTGTCGGGAAGGTCGTTTTCAAACAGCACCGTATCTCCCGGCTTGCCAATGGCGCGCAAAAGCGCGCTGGCTTCGTCCAGCTCTGAGACCACATGGATGTCGTCGCGGGCAAAGCCGGAATCGACCAGGCCCTGCAAGATGGGCTTAGTATGCTTGGGGCCGACGAGTATGGCCACGTCCACACAGTTGACCATCTGCGTGCCGAAGGCGTAGTTGAGCTCGTCTTCCTTCGCGCCCTGCTCCACCATGCCGGGGGTGACGATGATGCGCCGCCCCGGGAAGCCGGAGAGCACGTTGAGCGCCTCCTGCGAGCCGGCGGGGTTGGAGTTGAAGGCGTCGTCGATGATGGTCATGGCCCCGGGGATGAGCTGCAGGCGGTGCTCGATGGGCTCGATGACGCGCACGCCGCGGGCGATCTCCTCCATGGTCAAGCCCAGTTTGCGGGCCACGGCCGCGCAGAGGGCGATATTTTGAATGTTGTGCTTGCCAAGCAGCCGCGTGCGGCAGCGCAGCGATTCGCCGTCGGCGCATTTGAGCGTGAAGCGGCTGCCCTGCGGGCCGACCTCGATGTCCGTGGCCAGCATGTAGGGCTGGCGGTCGGGGTTGAAGCCGACGCGATACTTCTCGCGCTCGCACTTGGCAAAGAGGCGATCCACATAGCTGCCGTCCGAGGAGAAGAAGGCGACGCCGTCCTTGGGCAGGGCCTCGATGAGCTCATACTTGGTGCCGGCGATGTTCTCGATGGAGCCGAACGTCTCCAAATGCTGGGGGCCGACGCTGGTGAGCAGGCCGTATTTGGGATGCACCAGCTCGCAAAGTTCCTTGATGTCGCCCACGTGCCGGGCGCCCATCTCGGCGATGAAGATCTGATGCTCGCTCTTGAGCTGCTCGTTGATCACGCGCGAAAGGCCCATGGGCGTGTTGAAGCTGGCGGGCGTAGCCAGCACGCGGTATTTTTGCGAGAGTATATCGCGCAGGACAAATTTGGTGGAGGTCTTGCCGTAGCTGCCGGTGATGCCGATCTTGATCAGATCCGGGCGATCCTCCAGCTTTTTGCGCGCGCGCTCGAAGAACTGGCCGTTGATGCGCTCCTCCAAGGGCTGGGCGATGGCCGCCGCGCCCATGACGATATAGCAGTTGCCGGCATAGAGCAGGTACGGCGGCAGGGAGATGAGCGACAGAAGCGCCGAACCCGCCAGGCACAGCAGCACGATAAAGCCGTAGAGCCGGCGCACACGGCGGGTGAACACCAGCGGCTTTTTCGCCGGCGCGCGCAGATCGAGCACGGCCAGCGCCGCCGTGACCGCCACGAACAGCGCCAGCATCACCCAGTTGGCCACGCTCTCGCGGCGCACGCGCTCGGTGATGAACAGCGAGAAGAACACCGGCAGGTACCAGCTCAGGACCGCTCCGACCAGACCTACCAGCACGCAGTTTTTCAAAAGCCGGTCGCGGTTGCGGCTCATCCAGCGGCGATAGCCGGGGAGCTGATAGCTCTCCAGCTGCAGCATGTGGACGAAGTGCCGGCAGGCGACCGCGCAGCAGACGGCCACCAGCACGATGCGGATCAGCGAAAATGGCATAAGCTACACATTGCTCCTATCCAATGAGGAATTTCCAGGCGATGGCCTTGAAGTCCGCGTACTTTTCCAGGTACGCGAAGTGGCCGCAGCCTTCCAGACGCACGAGCGCCGCGTCGGGGATCTCCTTTTCCATGACCTCGCCCATCCACAGGGGCGTGTCCCTGTCCTCCGTGCCCCAGATGAGCAGCGTGGAGGCTTTTATCCGGGGAAGCACGCCGCGCAGGTCCTGGGCGATGACGCGATTGAAGGTGGGGCGCATGGTCGGGGAGAGCGCCTTGTAGTCGGCGGAGCCGAATTTCTGCACCAACGCCTCGCGCCAGACCTCCACGCGCTTTCCCAGCAGGCGGCGGGTGAGGGCGTTGTCGGCAAGGGCGCGCAGCGCCTTGTAGCAGCGCGTGCGCAGGCTCTTTTTGCCGCTGGCGGGGGGCTTGATGCCCGCGCAGCCGGTGAGCACCATGCGGCGCACGGCCTCGGGGTGCTCGGCGGCGAGCAGGAGCGCAACGCGGCCGCCGAAGGAGTGGGCGATGACGTCGCAGCCGGCTATATCCATTCGGCGGATGAACGCCCAGATCAGTTCCATATATTCCGTCACCGACCAGGGCGCGGGCGGCTCCGGGCTGTTGCCGTGGCCGGGGAAATCAACGACGTAGACGGTGCGCGCCTGGGAAAAATCGCGCGTCACCGGCAAAAAACTGTCGACCCTGCCGCCCCAGCCGTGCAAGAGCAGCAGCGGCGCGCCGCTTCCCGACTTCTCATAATACAGCTTTACGCCCGCGTTGTCAAAAAACATCCATGCCTCCGAACACATTGTAGCGCAGTTTGGGGAAAATGTCCAGCCTCGGGGCGGGCTCCCCTATTCTTTGCGCAGATAGGGGTCGTTCTCCGGGTGCGCCTCGGGCAGCTTTTCCAGCGCCATGAGCAGCGCGTCCTCGTTGTTGTCAGCGTAATAGCGCTTGCGGAAGCCCACGTCCACGAAGCCGAGCTTGCGGTAGATGGACTGGGCGATGAGATTCGAGCGGCGGCATTCCAGGGTCATCCAGGTCATGCCGCTGTCCGCCGCCAGCTGCACCAGCGCTTTGGTGATGGCCTTGCCGTAGCCAAGGCCGCGGCGGTCGGGGCGCACGGCGATGTTGGTGACGTGCGCCTCGTCGAGCACGAACCACATGCCCGCATAGGCGACGCACTCGCCGTCCTCGCGCATGACCAGGTAGCGCGCGCACTGATTCTCCGTCACCTCGCGCAAAAAGGACTCGCGCGACCAGGGGATGGCGAAACAGGCTTCCTCAATGGCATGCACGGCCTCGACGTCCTCCACGCGCATCAGCGTTATCTCCGTCACGCGCCCGCCTCCCTTTTAAGCCGCGCGGCGCGCTCGCGCTCGGCCTGCGGCGCGCGCAGATAGTACGGTTCCAGGCGCGCGGGCTCGATCCACGCATCCCGGCGCTCGGCGGCCAGCACGCAGGCGGCGTCGGCGCGCAGGTCGGAAAGGTTGGGCGGCAGGATGACGGCGCGCTCCCCCAGCGCCGCGCGGATGGCCGCGCCATGGACGGGCACGCCGTCGCCGACGAACGCCAGACGCTTATCCGTCGGCAACGCCCGCAAAAACGCCTCCAGCGGCAGCGCCGCGTCCTCCAGCATACGCACAGGGCGGCCGGAGGATGTATCGAAGGCGGCGCAGTAGACCTGCGAGCGCCGCGCGTCGAGGATGGGGCACACGAGCCCCGCGAAGCCGACGACGTTCATCGCCAGCGCTTCCAGCGCGTTGACGGCGCAGCAGGGCTTGTTTACCGCGTGGGCAAAGCCCTTGACCATGCACACGCCGATGCGCACGCCGGTGAAGGAGCCGGGGCCGGTGACGGCGGCGAAGGCGTCCATATCCTCGCAGCGCAGGCCGGTGGCGCGCAGGGCCGCGTCCACGGCGGGCAAAATGGTCTGCGAATGGGTAAGCCCCACGCGCAGCGCCGCCGTATAGGCGATGGCGCCCTCGCGCATCACCGCGCAACCGGCCACCGGGCCGGAAGTGTCTACCGCCAGTATGTTCAATCGTCCGTCCTCCATCGTCCGCCTTTTCAGGCTTTCTCCGCCCGCCACGGGGCGAAAACGGCCTCATTGAGCGGCACGCCGTCTGTTTCCAGCTCCACATCGCGCGCCTCGTCCTCCTCCGCGCGGCGCAGCGTCAGGCGCACGCAGGGATGGGCGGCGAGATCGACCGTCTCCGGCCACTCCACCAGGCACACGCCCGCGCCGCCAAACCATTCGGAAAGACCGGCGGCCTCGAACTCGTCCGGGCCGGAGAGACGGTAGAGGTCGAAGTGGTACACGGGCACGCGGCCTTCGTAGGGGAACATGATGGTGAAGGAAGGGCTGGGCATCGGGCCTTCCACGCCCAGCGCGCGCGCCGCGCCCCGGGCGAGCACGGACTTGCCCGTGCCCAGGTCTCCCGAGAGCAGCAGCGTATCGCCCGGGCGCAAACACGCGCCCAGCGCCCGGCCGAGGGCGAAAGTATCGTCCTGCGAGCGCGTCTTCAAGCGCAAAGCCATGGTGCCTGATCCCTTCCCATCGTCGTTTTGTCAGTTTCGCTCGTAGGCGATCTCGCCGTTTACGAGCACCAGCGAGGCATGCGTGCGCGTTTCCAGCGGATGGCCGTCGAAGAGCACGAGATCCGCGTCCTTGCCGGGCGCGAGCGAACCGATGCGGTCCGCAAGGCCGATGACCTCGGCGGCGTTGATGGTGATGGCGCGCAGAGCCTCCATCTCCGGCAGGCCCTCGCGCACGCAGAGACCCGCCTCCACCGGCAGATACTGCTCGGGGATAACGCCGTGATCGGTCATCAGGGCGAACTTGACGCCCGCGCGGTGGAGGATAGCCGGGGCCTTCATCGTCAGGTTCTTCAGCTCCGGCTTGCTGCGGTCGCAGAGGAGCGGGCCGAGGATGACGCCCACGCCCGCCTCACGCAACTCGTCGGCGATCAGATGGCCCTCCGTGCAGTGCTCCACCGAGGCGCGCAGGTCAAATTCCTTGACAAGGCGGATGGCGGTGAGTATGTCGTCGGCGCGGTGGGCGTGCATCTTCAAAAGCAGCTCGCGGCGCAGCACCATGGCCAGCGCCTCGTTTTTGAGGTTGAAGGCGGGGCGCTTGTCCGCGTCCTTGCCGGCGCGCTTTTCCATGTACTCGCGCGCCTCGTAGAAGGCCTCGCGCAGCACGGCGGCGGTGCCCATGCGCGTACCGGGGCGCTTGCCGTTCGAACCGTAGACGTGCTTCGGATTCTCGCCAAAGGCGGCCTTCATCGCCAAAGGCTCCTTGATGAGCATGGTTTTGAGCGACTTGCCGTGCGTCTTCATGGCGAGGAACTGGCCGCCGAGCACGTTGGCGCTGCCGGGGCCGGCGGCCACGCTCGTCACGCCGGCGCGGCAGGCTTCGGCAAAGCAGGGGTCGACGGGGTTGACCGCGTCCAGCGCCCGCAGCTGCGGGGTGACGGGATCAGTCGCCTCATTGCCGTCGCCGGTATCGTCGCGCTCGCCATCCGCCCAGAGGCCGATGTGCGTATGCGGATCGACAAAACCGGGGGTCACGTAAGCGCCATGGGCGTCGATGACTTTCGCACCGGAGGCGGACAGGTTCGCGCCCGTGGCGACGATCTTGCCCGCTTCCATGAGCACGTCGCCGCCTTCGATATAGCCGTCGCCCTCCATGGTAAAGAGG
>DVGE01000320.1 GCA_018712885.1 Candidatus Pullichristensenella stercoripullorum
GCGCGGGGTGAGGGTGGAGAGCACGTTCATCAGCTGCTCCTTGAGCAGCGTGAAGGCGGCGGCGTCCGCCGGGGCGGGCGCGTCGTCGTCGGGGATGAAGTCGCCCAGATGACTGTCCTCCTCCTCGCCGATGGGGGTCTCGAGGGAGACGGGCTCCTGCGCGATCTTGATGATCTCGCGCACTTTGTCCTCGGGGATGCCCATGACCTCGGCGATCTCCTCGGGCTGCGGCTCGCGGCCATATTCCTGCAGGAGCTGGCGCGAGACGCGGATAAGCTTGTTGATGGTTTCCACTATATGCACGGGGATGCGGATCGTGCGGGCCTGGTCCGCAATAGCGCGGGTAATGGCCTGGCGGATCCACCAGGTGGCGTAGGTGGAAAACTTATAGCCCTTGCGGTAGTCGAACTTTTCCACAGCCTTGATCAGGCCCAGGTTGCCTTCCTGGATAAGGTCGAGGAAGAGCATACCGCGGCCCACGTACCTTTTTGCGATGGAAACGACCAGGCGCAGGTTGGCCTCGCTGAGGCGCTTCTTGGCCTCTTCGTCGCCCTGCTCCATGCGCTTGGCCAATTCGATCTCCTCGTCGGCGGTCAAAAGCGGCACTTTGCCGATTTCCTTTAAATACATGCGCACAGGGTCGTCAATGGAAATGCCCTCGGGCACGGAGATGTCTATCTCCTCCTCGGCGACGTCCGGCACCGGGTCGGCCTCGGGAATGGCCTCGTCCTTGACCACGTCGATATTCAGGCCAGAGAGCGTGTCGAGGATCCTGTCGAACTGCTCCGAATCCAGCTCTACATCGCCGAGCAGCTCGACGATCTCTTTATAAGTCAGCACGCCTTTGCTCTTGCCAGTCTCGATCAGCTCGCGGACGCGGGCTTCCATGACTTCTGCGTTGGGCTTTTTCATGCTGTGGTCACTCCTTTCGACCAGTCCGGTTCAGAAAAGCTCAGAAGAGCTTTTGGATGCTCTCGTATATCTTGCGCCGCTGCTCGGCGTCCGCCGTGGCCGCCTGTGCCTGCAAACGCTCCACTTCCCCGGCGCGGCGCGAAGCGCGGATGACGGCGAGGCTGTCCTCAGCCATGCTCAGCGCCTCCTCGCGGCTCTCGGGGAGCGGACGGTAGTTGAGCGCCGGCAAAACGCTCGCCCGGTCTTCCTCGCCCAGTTGTTCCAAAAAAGCATTGACCGCTTTGCCTTCGATTAACCACGCGGCGCAGTCGCGCAACGGGCCGGCGGCAAAATCGCCGGGTTCGACCGTTTCCGGCGGGATGCGGCCTTCGCACAGAAGCGTCAACAGGGCGCGCTGCGCGGTCTGGGCCGCGTCCGCCTCCTCCTGACGCGGGCGCAGACGCGGCTTGGGCGCATCCGTCTGCGCGGGCGGCGAAACGCCGATCTGCCGCATGAGGATCTCGCGGTCGTAACCGCTCTCGGCGGCGAGGCGGCGCACATGGTTTTCCAGTTCCACGGGGCTTTGCACGCCGCGCAGTATCTGGCAGCAGCGCAGCACGTACTGCGTCATCCCCTCCTGCGCGCTTACGTCCAGCCCGTCGCGGGCGCGCAGCATGCGGTACTCGACCGCGCCGTACTTTTTCAGCGCCGCAAAGCCCGCCGCGCCCCGCGCGCGGATGAAGTCGTCCGGGTCCATGCCTTCGGGATAGTCGATCACCCGGGCGCGCAAACCCGTAGATTCGAGTATATCCAGCGCCCTCAGCGCCGCCTTCTGCCCGGCGGTGTCGCCGTCGTAGCTGACCCAGACTTCGGGGGCGTAGCGCTTCATCAGGCGCGCCTGTTCCTCGGTCAGCGCCGTGCCCAGCGTGGCCACCACGCCCTCAACGCCGTGCTTGCGCAAAGAAACGGCGTCCATGTAGCCCTCCACCAGCACCAGATGGCCGGCGGAGCGCTCTTTTTTGGCAAAATTGAGGGCGTAGAGCCCCTGCCGCTTGTTGAACACCGGCGTATCGGCGGTATTCAGGTATTTGGGCTGCGCGTCGCCCAACGCCCGGCCGCCAAAGCCAAGCACCTTGCCCTGCGCGCTGATGATGGGAAAGATGACCCGGCCGCGGAACATGTCGTACACGCCGCCCTCGCGCCGCACGATGAGGCCGGCGCGCTCGAGCGTATTTTCCTCGAAGCCCTGCCCCGTGAGCTGTTTGAGCGTCGCGTCCCAACCGCGGGGGGCGAAGCCGAGGCCGAAATGCCGGATATCCGCATCGGTCAGACCGCGTTTATAGAGGTAGGAAAGCGCTTCCGCGCCCTCCGCCGTCCACAGCGTGGCGTGAAAAAAACGCGCCGCCGCGACGTTGGCCCCGTAGATGCGCTCGCGCTCGTCCGCGCGGATGGGGTCGGCCTTGGGCGAACCCTCGGGAAGCGGCAGATGCGCGCGCTCGGCCAGCAGTTTCACCGCCTCCTGGAAGTCCAGCCGCTCCATCTCCATCACGAACTGTATGACCGAACCGCCCTTGTGACAGCCGAAGCAGTAAAAGAGCTGCGTTTCCGCATCCACGGAAAAGGATGGTGTTTTTTCGTTGTGGAACGGGCAGAGGCCCCAGGCGCGGCGTCCCTTGCGCTTGAGCGGGACATACTCGGAAACGATCTCCTCAATGCTGACGCGCGAACGCAATTCGTCCAGCCATGCGTCTGAAAATCTTCCCGCCATGCGCACTCCCCGCAGCCGTCTCTCGCAGTCCATCGCCGGCCGCAGACCCATAGCGACCGATCATGTTCTTTATCATTCGCCGTTCGCCGGGGCGATTCCTGCCGGGATTTCGACTTTTTGCAGCAATTTAATCACAGCCACGGCCGCGCGTGAAAATATATGCCAAAAACGCGAAAACACGTCACAAGGACTGCGCAGCTCCAGGGATGCGCAGCGGGATCGCCAGCGGGTTGAAACCGAGCAGCTTTGAGATCTCCCGGGAGGCGCGCTGCAAAAGCCCGATACATTCGGCGCGCTTTTCCTCATCGAGGCGCACGGTGGGCGCGGTAACGCTCATGGCGTACTTCGGCGCGCCGGAAAAGTCGAAAATGGGTACGGCGACGCAGGAGACGCCAGGCTCGTGCTCCTCGTTGTCCATCGCGTAGCCGCGGGAACGGATGCGGTTGAGCTCGTTTTTGAGCTCGTCCAGGGAAACGATGGTGTTCTTCGTGTACTGAATGATGGACGAGCTTTCCCAGATCTGCTCCACCTTGCTGGCGGGAAGGTTGGCGAGGATCGCCTTGCCGACCCCAGTGCAATACAGAGGGGAACAGTTGCCGATGAGCGAGCCGGTGTTGAAGGGTACATCGGAGATATAACTGTTTTTATAAATGTAGAGCACCTTATCGTGCTCATGCGTCACCAGGTGTACGGTTTCGCCGGTCTTTTCCATGAGATCGTGCAGGTATGGGCGTGCGATCTCCAAAATGCTCAGAGCGCGGACGGAGCGGCTGCCGATCTCGAACATGCGCAGCGTTTGCCGGTACTTGCCGGTGTTCGCATCCTGGGCGACATAGCCCATCTCCCGAAGCGAAGAAAGAAAACGATGTGTCGTGCTCTTGGAGAGGCCCGTCTGCTGCGCAAGCACAGTCAGCGCCATGCCGCTGGGACATTCTGAGAGCAATTCCAGGATCTCAAAGGCGCGATGCAACGATTGGATCGGCTTGGAGGTTTGTTCCATGGCGACCATGTGCCTCCTTTATCGTAGAACAGTCGCGGATAGAAGCGCGGTCATCGCTATTGTACCACATCGTGGAACATCTGTCGAGAGGAAAAATGCAGAAGATGCAAGAAAGTCAGAAATCCCAAAGCTCACGCAATATTTTTTGTATCTATGGTCTATATTTACGGGAATATTATGTATTATATGCCGATTTATAAGCTGTTTGACGATTTTGTGAGCCGATCATGTTGACATCAAATAGATAATTATGTATAATACAAGTATTCCAGATAATTGAAATGCAATTCCACGATGTGGAATTATTTGGCCTTTTGTGGCGGTCATGTCATAATGAATGAGGGGATTTGCCATGCGGGAACAGGTCATCGAGCGCATCCGCGCAAAAAAGATCATCACCATTGTACGCGGCGTCTACGGCGAACAGGTCGCGCATCTTGCCGAGGCGCTCGCCGCTGGCGGCATCGAGCTGATGGAGGTCACCTTTGACCAGAGCGACACGGCGGCGCACGCGCAGACCGCTGCGGCGATCCACGCCATCAAAGCGCATATGGGCGAGCGCATGCTGGTAGGCGCGGGCACCGTGACCACGCCCTCCCTGGTGGAGATGGCGAAGGAAGCCGGCGCGGAATATATCGTTTCCCCGGATCTCCGCCCCGCGGTGATCGAGCGCACGCGGGAGCTGGGCATGGTCTCTCTGCCTGGCGCGCTGACGCCCACGGAGATCAACAACGCCTACGACGCGGGCGCGGACTTTGTGAAGGTCTTCCCTGCGGCGCAGCTGGGCCCCGCTTACATCAAGGCTGTTCGCGGCCCGCTCAATCACATCCCGCTCCTGGCGGTGGGCGGCGTCAACGAAAAGAACATCGCCGATTTCATCAAGGCCGGGTGTTGCGGCGCCGGCGTCGGCGGGAACCTCGTGAACAAGCAATGGATCGCCGCGGGCGAATGGGACAGGATCACCGCATTGGCGAAGGAGTTCGTCGAAGCTGTCTGTGAAAGGGGCTGAGAACATGCGTTGCGTGACCTTTGGCGAGATCATGATGCGCTTGAATCCCGAGGGGTACTACCGCCTGCGGCAAGCGGACAGGCTCGAAGTCAGTTACGCCGGCGGCGAGGCCAATGTCGCGGCTTCCCTAAGCCAGCTGGGTATGGACGCGGCCTTCGTCACCAAATTGCCCGACAATGACCTGGGAAAATGCGTCGTCGGCGAATTGGGGCGCTATGGCGTGGACACGCGCAGCATCGTCTTCGGCGGCCCCCGGCTGGGCATTTACTTCATTGAGAAGGGCGCGTCCCAGCGCCCCTCCAAGGTGATCTACGACCGCGCCGGTTCCTCCATCGCGCTGGCGCAGCCGGACGACTTTGATTGGGAAGCGCTCCTTGGCGGCGCGGACTGGTTCCATTTCACCGGCATCACCCCGGCGTTGGGCGAGCAGCTGCCGCGGATCTGCCTGGACGCGGTGCAGGCCGCGCGGCGCCTTGGCGTGCGCGTCAGCTGCGACTTAAACTACCGCAAGAAGCTGTGGACTTCCGCGCGGGCGGGCGAAGTGATGGCGACATTGATGCCCTATGTGGATGTGGTGATCGCCAATGAAGCCGACGCGGACGACGTGTTCGGCATTCGCGCGGAGGGTTCGGACGTGGAGAGCGGCAGCATCTCCAAGGACGGGTATGTCAGCGTCGCGCGCCAGCTCTGCGAGCGTTTTGGCTGCAAAAAGGCGGCGATCACGCTGCGCGAGAGCATTTCCGCCAGCGAAAACAACTGGTCTGGCATGCTCTACGACGCTTCTTCGCGCCAGGCGTGCTTCTCCCCGGTGTACCACATCCAGATCGTCGACCGCGTGGGCGGCGGCGACTCCTTTGGCGCCGGCCTGATCTACGCCATGCTGCACGGCGAGGACGACCAGCGGGCGGTGAACTTCGCGGTCGCGGCGTCCTGCCTGAAGCACACCATCGAACACGATTTCAACCTCGTCAGCGTGGACGAGGTCAACTCCCTGGCGGCGGGAAACGCGACAGGGCGTATACAAAGATAGGAACCGCCGGTCAGATCTTCGCGCCTTCCGTCCCGCTCTTGCCGTGACACAGCGCGCAGCTCGATCATCGTTTCCAGAAGACCAAGGAGGTATTGCACATGGAAGGGAAAGCGAAAAAGAACAAGCTGTTGAGTTTGTGGGGCAAGCAGGAAGTCGGCATTTTTGTCATCTTCATCGTACTGTGCGTGTTCATCGGCTGCATCACGCCCCGGTTCGTGAAGCCGCAGAACATCATCAACATCCTGCGCCAGATCTCCAACGTCGGCATCATGGCCGTGGGACAGGCGATGGTCATCATCATTGCGGGCATCGACCTCTCCGTGGGCAGCATGCTTTCCCTGAGCGCCTGTATCCTGGCGGTGCTCTCTGAGAGCATGAACCCCTGGATCGCCATGATCATCTCCCTGCTGGCCGGCGCGGGCGTCGGCGCCATCAACGGCCTGCTGACCGTGAAGATCGGCATCGCCCCGTTCATTGCCACTTTGGGCATCCAGATGATGGCCAAAGGCTTTTCCTTCATCATCACCAACGGCATCCCGGTAAAATTCAGTTACCCTGACTCGGTGGGCTTCCTCGGCGGCGGCACGTTCCAGATCGGCGAGGTGTCCGTGCCGATGTCGATCATCATCATGCTGGTGGTATACGCGGTCGGCATCGTGGTGATGTCCAAGACGGTATTCGGCCGTGAGCTCTACGCCACCGGCGACAACGAGCGCTCCGCGAAACTGTCGGGCATCAACGCCTCGCGCATCAAGATCTCTGCCTACGTCATCTCCGGCCTGCTGGCTGCGCTGGCTGGCATCCTCAATGCCGGCAACCTGACCACCGCCACTGCGGACGCCGGCGACGGCATCGAGTCCAACGTCATCGCGGCAGTCGTCATCGGCGGCGTGAGCATGTCGGGCGGCGAGGGCTCGGTGGTGGGCATCCTCATCGGCGCCGCCATCATGGGCGTCATCAAGAACGCCTTCATCCTGCTGAATTTCAAAGCCAACTGGCAGACGATCACCATCGGCTTCCTGATCATCCTCGCCACGGGCATCGACTGCGTCACCAAGCAGATCAAGGCCGCGAAAGCGTCTGTGAAGGTCAGCAAGGAGCTCAAGTGACCCACGGCGCGTTCAACGGGAAGGAGGAAGCATCTTGGAAAAACAGCTCATTCTCGAGACCCGAAACGTCCAGAAGACCTTTCCGGGCGTCAGAGCGCTCAAAAATATCAACCTGAAATTCTACGCCGGCGAGATCCACGCGCTGATCGGTGAGAACGGCGCGGGCAAGTCCACGCTGATGAACGTCATTTCCGGCGTGTACCCACCGGACAAGGGCTCGGAGATCTTCTACAAAGGCGAAAAAGTGGAATTCACCAGCACGGCGGATTCCACCGCCCGCGGCATCGCCATGATCCATCAGGAAAACTCCCTGGTGCAGCATCTGACGGTGTATGAGAACATCTTCCTCGGGCATTTCGAAAAGAAGGGCCTGTTCGTCGACAAAAAAGCGATGATGCAGGCTTCGCGGGAACTGCTGGATCGGTTGAAGATCTCGCATATCAGCGTGACTTCCTACGTCAAGGATCTGAGCGCGTCGGAAAAGCAGCTCATCGAGATCGCCAAGGCGCTCAGCCAGAAGACCGAATTGATCATCATGGACGAGCCGACCGCCGCGCTGACTGTCCGCGAAACGAAGATCCTCATGGACATCATCCGCGAATTGAAGCGGCAAAACGTGGCCGTGGTGTTTATCTCCCACCATCTGGAGGAGCTGTTTGAGATCGCCGACGTCTGTTCCGTGCTGCGCGACGGCGAACATATCGGTACTTTCTCCATCAGCGAGATCGACATCCCCAAACTGATCACGCTGATGGTGGGCCGCAAGCTCGACAGCAACGTGCCCGCCAAGACGCCGGAGGAGATCGCGCGCCGGGCGAAGACGAAGAACAACAAGGTCGTGCTCGAAGCCCGCAACATCTGCCGCAGCGGAAAGGTGGAAAACGCCAGTTTCTGCGTCCACGAGGGCGAGATCCTCGGCTTTGCCGGGCTGGTGGGCTCCGGCCGCACCGAACTGATGGAGTGCATCTACGGCTATGCGCGCATGCAGTCCGGCGAGGTCTTGCTGGATGGCAAGCCGGTCCGCATCGGCACCTCGCGCCGGGCGGTCGCCCACGGCATGGGCATGGTGTCTGAGGACAGAAAGCTCAACGGCATCCTTGCCAAACACTCCGTGCGCGACAACATCAACTCCGCCAGCTGGCGCAAGCTCGCTTCCGGGCAGTTCCTCAGCCGGGGAAAGGAAGCCCGCAACGCCCAGAAGTACATCGAAGATCTCAACGTCAAGACCGCCTCGCAGGAGACGAAGATCAGCGCGCTCTCCGGCGGCAACCAGCAAAAGGCCCTGCTTGGGCGCATGCTCTCGATCCGCCCGCGCATCCTCATCCTCGACGAGCCGACCCATGGCATCGACGTGGGCGCCAAGAACGAATTCTACCGCATCATCAACGAATTGGCGGATTCAGGCATCAGCATCATCCTCATCTCCTCGGAGCTGCCGGAGCTGATCAGCCTCAGCCACCGCATGATGGTGATGTACGAGGGGCACATCCAGGGCAGCCTGGAATTCGCGGATTTCGATCAGGAGCGGATCATGAACCTCGCCTCTGGCGTGAGCCGGGAAGCCGTTTGAGCGTTTTTGTGCGCTGGGCGGGACGACAAGGCGCCCTGCGCTCAAAATAGGAACCCCATAATAAAAAGGAGGAAAACCCAATGAAGAAGATCCTTGCCATCCTCATGGTACTCGCAATGATGTTTGCGGTTACCGCCGTCGCCGAAGAGATCCCGCTGCCCGCCGAGGGAGACATCGCGGCTGTGCAGGCCTCCGAAGAACCGATCCTCATCTACTTCCTCTCCTACTCCAACAACCCCTTCTGGGATCAGATCAACGAGGGCCTTGCGGCCGCCATCGAGTACTTCGGCAACTTCAACTGCACCATCTCCCCCGTGGACATGGGCGCTGAGGCCGATGGCCGCACGCTGTCTGACTACATCGAGACCCTGATGCTCGATGAGCCCGATGGCATCGTCTGCTGCCCGATGTCTGACGGCACTGAGGCCTATGTCGACAAGGCCGTGGAAGCCGGCATCACCGTGGTGACCTACCTGAGCGAGTCCAGCAACCAGGGCGATACCCGCATCGCTTTCTCCGGTTCTGACGCCACCGCCGGCGGCCAGGCTGCTGCCCAGGCGATCGCGGACTTCACCGGCGGCGAAGGCACCGTGGGCATCATCACCGGTTACCTGACCATGAACCAGCACGAGGAGC
>DVGE01000321.1 GCA_018712885.1 Candidatus Pullichristensenella stercoripullorum
TCACACGGAATATCTCTAAATGCATATAACACCGGAAATTCCTTTAAGCTCATTTTTCTTTTGAAATGCTCACACATCGCCATTGCTTTCTTCCTCTCAGTTAAAGTCAGTAAATGATCTCTATCGGGGAAGCGCTTGCCCCTTTATAAGGAAAACCAGTATCCTCGTATGATCCTATGGAAAAATCATTTTTATCAGCCCCTTCAAACATGTCCATAACTGTCCACGTTTCAGTAAGGTTCTCTACTAAGTATGGCTCTGTTTCTGTTGGATCAGATGAGTAGAATGCAATTTGGTGATCGTGAGTAAATTCATAACTAATATAGGTATAACTGCCAGGCATTGGGTTCTGTCTTAACGCACTATAACACAAGCTCAAAGCAATACCGATGATCACAGTACTTGTATTCTACCGCAAGGCTTCCAGCATTGTCAATAATACCCACGACCACCCTGAAGGTCATGGACGTAGCTGTATAGTGCGCCGTGAAATCCCGCCATCGCTGGTCTGCTCTGCGTATCGTAGAAGAAGTGCAACTCGGAGAGGATGTTGCCGCCGTGATCGCAGCCGTACTCCCCCCGTGGCGTCGCTTTCGCCCGCCGTGGTATCGTGGCAGCCGTCACCAACCTGAATAAGGCCCGCGGCCGTTTCCAGCCATAAAAACTCCCGCAAGACGGCATGGCGCGATGCGGGAGAGAGGAGAAGTTCGCGGTATGCGATCTGTTTGCGCGGGAGCGGGCGCTCAGGATCCAGCGCGGATCAGGATGCGGATGGCGTCGATGGCCGTGCGGATGGCGTCGGAACTGTCGTGCGTCTCGGGGTTGGGAAGGCCGGCGCGGGCGCGCTCCTGGTTCCACACCGTGGTGAGTACGGTGCCAGCGCGCACGCGCAGCGCCTGCGCGACGATGAACAGCGCCGCGCTTTCCATTTCCGAGGCCAGGCAGCCGGCCTTGATCCACGCCTGCCACTTATAGCGCAGCTCGTCGCCTACAGGCATGCGCTCTGGCGCGTGCTGACCGTAGAAGGAATCCTTGCAGTGTACAACGCCCGTGTGACAGGTATGGCCAAGCGCGCGCGCCGCCTGCGCCAGCGCGTTGGTCACGGCGAGGTCTGCCACGGCGGGGTACTCGATGGGCGTGTACTCGCGGGAAGTGCCCTCCATGCGCACCGCGCCGGTGGCGACCACCAGATCGCCGCCGACCACGTCCAGCTGCATGCCGCCGCAGGTGCCCACGCGGATAAACGTGGTCACGCCCGTTTGACACAGCTCCTCCACGCCGATCGCCGTCGAGGGGCCGCCCATACCGGTGGACATCACCAGAACGTTTTCGCCCTCAAGTTTGCCAAGCCAAGTGGTGTATTCGCGGTTCTGATGGAAAAAGCGCGGCTCGTCCAGCAGCGCGGCGATGCGCTCCACCCGGCCCGGGTCGCCGGGCAGAATGGCGTATTTTGCCTTGTGGGAATCGCCAAAGCCGATGTGATACATGGGTTTCATCATTATCCTCCAATGTTGCGCCTCCGGGCGCAGAACAGGCGGTCGAGGCGCAAAAGCAGTTTTTCCAGCTTGCGCCGCTTGCGGAAAGGAACAGGGTCCTCGGCTTCACACAGGGGAGAGACGATCACCGTCTTCATGCCGGCGTTGTGGCCGCCGAGGATGTCGGTAAAGAGCTGGTCGCCCACCACCAAGCAGCGCTGTGCCGCGCGGCCCAGTGCTGCCGCGGCGCGGTCATAGCCCTCGCGCCGCGGCTTTTGCGCGTGTGAGACAAACTTGGCCCCATAGCGCTGGGCAAAGGGCTCCACGCGCTCGGGATCGTTGTTGGAAACGAAAGCCACGGGAAGCTCTGCCTCTCGCAGCGTTTGCAGCCACGTTTCGGCCTCCGCGGTCGCTTCCGGCGCGTCCACGTGCGACACGGTGTTGTCGATATCGAGCAGCAGCGCGTCACAGCCGCAGCCGCGGATAAATTCGGGCGTCACATCCGCGACGCCCCGGGCGTAGTACATGGGGAAAAAACGTCTTTGCGAAAGCGTTTGCATGCAAACCTCCTCATTTTTCGGCGTCGATGATGGCATCGGCACGGCAGTGGCGGCAGCGGGTGAACTGCGTAAGGCATGCCGCGCACTGCGCGCGCACACTGTCTACCAGTTCCTGGCTGGGGGCGGCGCGGCGCCGGGCGTCCGGCCGGGGGATGAGGGGCAGCACATTGTGGATGTACGCGCCCAGATCGGCCACACGGCGCGCCACGAGCGGTATTTCCGCGTCGTTTTCGCCGGGAAGGAGCACGCTGTTGACCTTAACGCACAGCCCGGCTTCCGCAGCCGACCGCACGCCCTCCAGCTGACTGCGCAAGAGGTGCTCGAAGGAAGTGTCGTCGCGTCTGCCCTCCACGTGGTCATAAACGCGGCGGGCGCAGTCTACCGTCAGGCAGTTGACCGTCACCGTCAACGTCTCCACGCCCAAGGAAAGGATGCGGGAGAGACGCTCGGGCAGCAGCAGCCCGTTTGTGCTCAGACAGATGTGCATGGAGGGAAAGGCCTCGCGCACCAAGGCGATCGTCTCAAACGTCTCTTCATTAAACAGCGGTTCGCCCGGTCCGGCGATGCCGACGATGCGTATGTCTATGCCGCCATCCCGCACGCGGCGCACGTGTTCAAGCGCTTCCCGCGGGGAAAGCACGCGGTCGGTGAGGCCGGGCATGCAGCCATGTACGCACTTGTCGCCCCCGGCGGGATTGCAAAAGCTGCATTTGATGTTGCACTTTGGCGCTACGCTCAGGTGCATGCGCGCTGCGCGGGCCGGGGCGTTGGTAAAGCAGGGATGATCGAATTTCGGCGCATTGCCGGACAAGGGGATTCAGCTCCTTCGTCTTGCGTAGGGATCCAGAGCGTCGTTGAGGCCGTCACCAAAGATGTTGAAGGCCACGACGATCAGCACCAGGGCGATGCCGGGGAAGAGGATGTACCAGGGGCACACGGTCATATAACCGCGCGCGTCGGAGATCATGTTGCCCAGAGACGGAGCCGGCGCGGGAATGCCGTAGCCGAAGAAGCTCATGCCCGCCTCATACATGATGGCACCGGGAACGCCCATGGAGAAGGAGACAATGATCAGCGACAAGCAGTTGGGCAGGATCTGCTTGACGATGATCCACAGCCCGGAAGCGCCCAGGGCCCGCGAAGCGCGCACATAGTCCTTGTTTTTCAGCTTCAGCGCCTGGCCGCGGATGAGGCGGGCGACGTCCGGCCAGCCCACCAGCATGATGGCGATGCAGATGGTCATCAGGCTGGGCCCGAGGATGAGCGTGATGACCATGGCCAGCAGCATGACGGGGAAGGCGAGGAATATGTCCGTAACGCGCATGATGATCGCGTCCACCCAGCCGCCGTAATAGGCGGATACCACGCCCAGCGTGACGCCCAGCAGCATCGTCAGCCCGCGGGCGACCACGCCCACCAGCAGCGATACGCGCACGCCGTAGAGCACGCGGGAAAAGATGTCGCGGCCCAATTGGTCCGTGCCCATGATGTTGGAAAGGCTCGGCGCGTAGGGAGGCAGCACCGTCTCGCCATCGACGATCCGGCGGCTTTCAATGGCCTCGGGGTCCAGCGCGGGGATAAAGGGCGCCACGATCGCCAGGAGGATGAACAGCGCGATCATGCACAGGCCGATCATCGCCGCCTTGTCCTTTTTCAAACGCTTCCAGGCGTCCGAATAGAGGCTGCGGCTCTCGCTATCGTTTTCCAGCATTTTGCGGTAGCGGGGATTTTTCGGCAGATAGCGGTCGTCATGAGTCTTTTTCATTTACGCCTGACCTCCCTTCTGGCTGACGCGCACGCGCGGATCGACCAGGCCATAGAGTATATCCACGATCAAGTTGATGCCGCAGATGGTCACGGCCAGGATCAGTACAGTGGCCTGCAGAGCGGGCATGTCCTTGTAAAACAGCGCGTCGTAGCCATATTTGCCGATGCCCGGCCAAGAAAACACGCTTTCGGCGATCATTGTGCCGGTAATGAGGCGGCTCATGTCCGTGCCGATCAGCGAAAGGATGGGGATCATGGCGTTTTTCAGCGTATGCCGCCAGATGATGAGCCGCTCTTTGAGGCCCTTGGCGCGCGCGGTGCGGATGTAGTTCTGCGGCAGGACCTCGAGGAAGGCCGAGCGCGATACGCGCGCCATCATGCCCGCCGAGGGGATGCCCAACGTCAGCGCCGGGAGAATGATGTAGCGGTCGAAGCCTCCGCCGTAGCCCGAAGGCGGCAGCCACTGCAGCGTTACCGCGAAGAGCAATTGCAAGATCAGCGCAAACCAGAACTGGGGGATAGACAGGCCCAGCACGCCAAAGGCAGTGACGCCGCGATCCACCAGCGAGCCGCGCCGCACGGCTGCGATCATGCCCAGCAGCACGCCCACGACCACGCCGACCACTTCCGTGGCCAACGCCAGTTGGATGGTCTTGGGATAGACGTTGGCGATCTCCGTGGCGATGTCGCGCCGGCTGTGATAGGAACGGCCGAAATCGCCGTGCAAAAGGTCCTTGATATAGTTGATGTATTGTATGTGGATCGGCTTGTCCAATCCATAGGCTTCGCGGATACTCTGCACGGTCGCCTCGTCGGCGTAGTCGCCGGCAATGATGCGCGCGGTGTCGCCGGGCAACACGTTGACCAGCAGAAACACGACGATCGTCAGGCCGATCAGGACGGGGATCATGATCAAAAGCCTGCGGAGAATGTACTTGAACATAGCCTTCCTGCTTTCTGGCGGAATTGGGGGCGGAAAGAGCCGGCGCGCGGCGCGGCCCTCCCCGCGGTTTTCATGGCCGGCGGGTGGAAGGCAAGCCTCCCGCCCGCCGCGAAAGGGAATTTACTTGTCGAGCCAGACGCGATGGTAGGTGGTCACGTCCAGAGCGCTCGGGCAGTAGTTCTTGACGTAGGGCTGGCAGACATCCACATAGATGTTGTGGTCGAGGTAGGCGTACTGGAAGGAGTATTTTCCCTTCATCCGCACGTTGGTGAAGCGCAAATGGATAGAGCGCATCATGAAGTACTCGCTCTGCACGTCGCAGTCCGCCATTTCCACATTGCGCGCCGACCAGCCGAACTCCGGGGAAAGGACGTCGCAGCCGCGCAGGGCGGCGTCCGAACACTCCCGCAGCGCCTTGATGCCGTGGAGCCTGGTATTTTCGATGGTGATGTGGTCGGAATACCACAGGGCCGCCCGGCAGAGTTCCGTCATCTCGGAATCGCGGATAACAAGGCCGTGGTCGTGCCAGAAGGGGTAGCGCAGGTTGAAGAAGCTGCGTTCCACCCGCACGTTTTTACATTCCTTGAACGCGCTCTCCCCATCGGCGGGGCCGTCGAACGCGCAATCCTTTACCCAAATGTCGCTGCTGCCATAGAGGGCGCGCTCAGCGTCAAAGGTCTGATCCTGAATGGTCTTCATGTGGAAACCTCCCATCTGTGGTCAAAATCAATTCTT
>DVGE01000322.1 GCA_018712885.1 Candidatus Pullichristensenella stercoripullorum
CTGCCTCTGGCGGCGTCGCTGGAAGCCTATCTGCCCTCCGTGGGGCATCCCTTCACCGCCAGCGACGAGGACGGCGACGGCTACAACGACACCTTCATGATCTCCTTTGACGACGGTCAGGGCACGACCATCGAGGCATACTGCCAGTGCTTCGACGGCGTCGCCCGCGTGGTCTGCGACATGGGCGATGTGGGCGCGGACGCCGACGCGGCGACCGTCTGCCAGGTGGTCAACTTGCTCAACGCCAACTCCGATTCCTGCCGCTGGTGGTACGACGAGGAAGCCGGCGTGGTGCGCGGCACGCAGGAGATCTACGACGCCGTGGGCGACGATTTCGGCGCCTACGCCTTCCACTACATGAACAGCGTCGCCACGGATGTGTATTACACCCGGGAGGAGTTCCTCTCGCTGGTGGGGTGAGGGCGAAAAGCGGTTGACATAATGGGCGAACCATCGTATAATGATAATAGAGGATGAGCCATGAGTTCATTCCGGGCGTTGAAGCCAGCCCCGTTTCAAGTCGCGGCGTCTGGCGGAGCCCAACGTGGGTTGCGTGGAAACCACAACTTGAATAGGCCGTTGGCCGAACGAAAACACGCAATGCGGACGCGGGCAAGCATCACCCACGTCCGCATTTTCTACGGAGGCAGAAATGAATGAACTACTGAAGCAAAGCGCCGCCGCTTATCTTGCACTGTCTGCCTATCGATACCATTTTCTTTTGGGGAAAAAGGGCCGGCAATATGCGCTTGCTCTGGCGTTTCCCCGCGAGGCGTTCTGGCATTTGGCAGGGCTTCACAAGACAAGGGTCGAAGCATTCAAAATAAGAAAACATGCGCTCGAGGCCGCCCTGTCCGGCAATATCCACGCGGAAAAAATATCCGACGCCGATGGAGCGCTCCGCGCGCGATGGCGCTGCATTTGCGCATTGCAGGCGATGATAGAATCAAACGCCTGCGTGTTCAAATATCGCGGTCACGAGTTCAAAGGCTCTTCGATCCGGGCAGAATACCTGCTCACGAACAGGCAGATCATGTTCTTTGTCGACGATTCCATGCCTGTCAGCATATTCGAGCCAACGGCAGGGCAGCTCGTCAGCGCGCAAAACTGCCCCGGCCTGACGACTTTACAAATCGAACGGGAAATCATTGCCTCCGGCGAGCGCACGGTCATCTATCGCTCGGCATCCTATCGGGTATAAAGCAAAAGGCGGAGCAGAGGCTCCGCGCCTTTTTGCGTGCTGTCTCCTGCGTTTGTAGTGACATCGTGTTGACATTTGCGGACGCCGGTGCTATACTGGCACCAAGGAGGGATGAACATGGAGAATTTGAACGTTCTCAACGCCCCCAAGACGGCGACGTTCCAGATGCGCATCGACCCGGAGGTCAAGCGCCGGGCGGAAGCGCTGTTTCGCAACTGCGGGCTGTCGCTCACCGACGCGATCAATATCTTTATCCAACAGTCCATGAACGTGGGTGGACTGCCCTTCATCGTCTCGCAGGACAGCCGGGAAGCGCTGCGGGAGCAGGCTGCGGCGCGGCTGGCGCTGGAGGTGCAAAAGGGCCGCGATTCCGTGCGCCGCGAGGAGGACTGGGTCTCGGAAGAAGCGATGCGCGCCCGCTTTGGCCTTGAGGACGCGGAAAAATGAAGCTGCGCTACACGCCCGCCGCGATAGCGGATATGCAGGACATACGGGACTACATCCGGGACGTGCTTTTGAACCCCGAGGCGGTGCAAAACATTCTTGCCGGCATCGCCGCCTCCTGCGCCAAATTGAAGGAACAGCCCTGCATGGGGCTGGAGCTGCGCAAGAAGCTGAGGCGAGAGATCGAGGGCCGCTGCCTGCTGCACGGAAGGTACATCATCTGCTACGAGATCGACGAGGCCATCTCCATCCTGCGGGTGCTGGACACGCGCACGGACTATGTGCGGGCGCTGTTCGGCGAAGGGAATGGCCAGGGATAGAGCGTCCGCCCATTGGGGGCGCGCCGCCGGGAATTTGCCGCGCTGTTGTAAAGCATCCGCAAGCATGGCATAATATGCGTAAAGAGCGCTTCAGGAGGTGAGCCGTCCATGACTTCGATACCCATTTCTGTCTTTTCCCAAAATGCGGCGCAGTATGTCGCGCACGCGGTAAACAGTCAGGATGTGATCAGCGTGACCACCGAAAAGGGGAGCGCCATTCTGCTCAGCGAGGAAGAATTTCGGGGCATGATGGAAACGATCTATCTGTTCAACTCCGAAGGAATGGCGGAAAGAGTGGAGGAAGCGAGACGCACCCCCATCGAGTAAATATGCCCGGCGCGCAAATACGGAAGCGTTGGGCGCATACGAAAGGCGGCGCGAATGTTCGCGCCGCCCAGAGCGCTGACAAAGCCCACAACCGCAAAAATCGCTCTGATTAAATAAAAATCAGAAGCGATTTTTGCTTCCGGCGGTGGATTTGCCGAGCCCTTCGGGATCGTCAAATCCAGTCGCCCTTGGCGACAAATTTTGCCGCAGGCAAAATTTCCTCGTCAGCTGCACTTGCATCCTGCGGTCACTTACGTCTATGTAAGCTCCCTTGGATGCAAGTACAGCTTCCTTGGCTTGTGGGCTTTCTCATCGCTCTGGCAGTCTGCCCACTTTATCAACATCCAAAGGCGGCGCGAATGTTCGCGCCGCCCTGCTTTATGCGGATAAACTTACTTCTTCAGGTTGAAGAAGGCCTTCATGCCCGGATACTCGGCGATGTCGCCCAGCTCCTCTTCGATGCGGAGCAGCTGGTTGTACTTGGCCACGCGGTCCGTGCGGCTGGGCGCGCCGGTCTTGATCTGGCCGGCGTTGAGGGCCACGGCGATGTCGGCGATGGTCGCGTCCTCGGTCTCGCCGGAGCGGTGAGAGACGATGGC
>DVGE01000323.1 GCA_018712885.1 Candidatus Pullichristensenella stercoripullorum
ATGCGGGAACAGTGTTTCCTGACAGCGGCGGTGCAAAATATCAAGAGGCTGGTGGCCTCTTTGCTTTACGCTCTTATATATCTTACCCCTGCGTTCACACACAAACGCAGGGGTTTGTCAGTGGTCTGAAATTTTGCCAACGGCTAAATTTGTCGCCGAGGCGTTTTTGCCGATCTTTGATCGTCAAATCCACTGTCGGAAGCAAAAATCGCTTCTGATTCCTTTTTTATCGGGGCAATTTTGCGGTTGCGGGCTTTATCAGCGCTCTGGGCAGCGATGTCCGCGCCCCCTTTTGCGCGGACGGGCGAAAGGCCTGTGCCCACGGTGCGACGGGGATGTAAAATAATGGCGAAAGTGTGGATTCTGTTTGACAAAAGGGGGGCGTGTGTGGTTTAATGGATAAAACGCGCCGTGGGAAGGCCTGCCTGCCCCGGTGCGCCTTTATGCGCCCGCGCGGCGCGCAAACTGAGAAAGAAGGCGTATATCTGATGGAGCTCAAGCACGACGCCGCCCTCGGCTATCTGCCGGAAGAGCGGCCCCCGGTAGGCAAACTGATCCTCTACGCCCTGCAGCAGGTCATCGTCATGTTCCCGGCGACGGTGACGGTGGCGCTGATCACCGGTTTCCAGGTGTCCACCACCATCTTCGCCAGCGGCCTGGCCACGCTGTTCTTCATCCTCATCACCGGCAGGAAGATCCCCCTCTATTACGGCTCCAGCTTCGCCTATCTGACGGCCATTTCCAGCATGGTGGCCGCCGAGGGCACCGCCGAACAGATCGCCCAGTTCGAGGCCTCGGGCATCCTTCCCGCGGCGCTGATCTCGCAGGCGCAGTTCGGCATCGTGCTTTCCGGCCTTGTGTCCATCGCCGCGGGCCTGATCGTCCGCTTCTGCGGCCGCCGCGCGGTGGAGAAAATCCTGCCCGCCTCCATCACCGGCCCGGTGGCGATGATCATCGGCCTGACGCTGGCCGGCAACGCCCTCTCCGACGCCGCGCCCGCCGCGGGCGTGACCGGCGCGCTCGCCAACTGGACGTGGGTCATCGCTCTGGTCACGCTGATCTCCACCATCCTCTTCTCCCGCTACCTGAAGGGCTTCCTCGGCCAGATACCGCTGCTGCTCGGCGCGGCGGTAGGCTGCGCGGCCGCGGGGCTGCTGGTGCTCATCGGCGGCGACGGCTTCGACCTCTTCCGCGAGATGCCCGCTGAGGCGCTGGCCGCTTCCAGCTGGAAACTGGGCGACGGCTCCATCTTCGCCCTGCCCGCCTTCACCTTCCCCAAGGCTTCCTGGGCGGCGGTAGCGGCCATCATGCCCATCGCCATCGCCACCATCCCCGAGTCCACGGCGCACATGTACCAGTTGGACATCTATGTCAACGACCTGGCGCGCAAGAAGGGCCGCAAGGAGCGCAACATGATCGACCTGCTCGGCCGCAACCTCGTCGGCGACGGCCTGTGCGACATGGTCGCCGGCGTCATCGGCGGCCCGGCCGGCACCAACTACGGCGAGAACATCAGCACCATGGCCATCACGAAGATCTTCTCCACCTCGGTTTTGACGGTGGCGGCCGTCTTCGCCATGATCATCTCCATGTTCACGCCCCTCATCCGCGTCATCTACGGCATCCCGCTGGCGGTCATCGGCGGTCTGGAGATCTACCTGTTCGGCGCCATCGCCGCGCAGGGCATGGCCATCATGATCGACAAGAAGGTGGACATGTTCTCCAGCAAGAACATCGCCGTCATCGCCTCCATCATGGTCATCGGCATCGGCGGCAACTACGCCTTCGGCGGCAACATCCCCTTCTTCGGGCTGAGCGTGCCCTGCATCGCGGGCGCGGCCATCTTCGGCATCATCTTGAACGCCCTGCTCTCCATCGGCGAGAAGAAGGGCGCGGACAACGAGTGATCCCCTTCGCCCCGCCGGATCTTCCGGCGGGGTCGTTCCGTTTTTGGGGCGCTGTTGCATATTTTTGTTTTGAGTAACTTTTTGCGTGATGAACGTGAAACGGATCGAAAGGAGTGCATCATCTTGAAACGTTTGATCGGACTGCTGCTGGCGCTGGCGCTTTTGTGCCCGTGTCTGGCGCTTGCGGAGGCGGCCGAGCCGCGCACGGAAGCCGGCGGGCAGGTGGCCGCGTATCTGGACGAGGCGGGCGTAAACTACCAGCTGGACACCTCCACGGAGTACGACGTGTTCCTCCGCGCCTTTACCCCCTCCGAGGCCGAGGGCGTAGAGAGCATCATCGTCGGCGCGCTGGTGAGCGACGAGCGCGTGGCCTTGGAGACCGGCACGCTGGTGACGGCGGACATGACGGACATGGCTGCGCTGTATCAGGCGCTCAACGCCATCAACGCGGAGGCCGCCTTCGTGCGCTTTGTCCTCAACACGAACGACGGCAGCGTCATCGCGCGCATGGATCTGCCCGTTCTGGGCGACGAGGACTTCGGCTACGTGGTGGAACGCTGCATGCTCGCCGCCGCGAGCGCCGTCGATGACAGCTACAACGCGCTGGCGGCGCTGGCCTGAGAAGGGAGGAAATGACGATGAAGAAACTGCTTTGCCTGCTCATCTGCGCGCTGCTTTCGCTGGGCGCGTGCGCCCTGGCCGAGGGGCAACTGCCTCTGGCGGCGTC
>DVGE01000324.1 GCA_018712885.1 Candidatus Pullichristensenella stercoripullorum
ACATGCTGCTCAGCGGCGCGCGCGACATGTCCAAATTGGGCAAGGTGCTCTACACCGCCGCGCCGCTTCTGATGACCGGTCTTTCCGTGGGCTTTGCCTTCAAGACGGGCCTGTTCAACATCGGCGCGTCCGGCCAGTACACCGTGGGCGCGTTCTTTGCCCTCACGGTGGGCATACAGTTCCAATTGCCCTGGTATGTGGCCATACTCGCCGGCATGATCGGCGGCGCGATCTGGGGCGCGATCCCCGGCATCTTCAAGGCCTACTTCAACGTCAACGAGGTCATTTCCGCCATCATGTTCAACTGGATCGGCCTGTTCGCGGTGAACATGTGCATCAACAACATGCCGATGATGCTGGCCAACGCCTGGGGGCAGATTGCCCGCGACCGCACGGCGCGGCTTGCCGACGCCAACCCCGCGGCGGCGTTGCCCAAACTGGGGCTGGACAGCGTGTTTGGCAACTACATGAACATCGGCATCTTCATCGCCGTGATCTTCGCCATCATCGCCTGGGTGATCCTCTCCAAGACCACCTTCGGCTATGAACTGAAAGCCTGCGGCTACAACCGCAACGCCAGCCTCTACGCCGGCATCAACGACAAGCGCAACATCGTGCTCTCCATGGCCATCGCCGGAGCGTTTGCGGGCGTGGGCGGCGCCATCTACTACCTGAGCGGCACGGCGCAGTTCACCATCATCAAGACGCTGGTGAACATGGGCTTCAACGGCATCCCCGTGGCGCTGCTGGCTTCGTCGCACCCCATCGGCACCATCTTCTCCTCGCTGTTTATCTCCTACATACAGGTGGGCGGCGAATCGCTGCAGCCGGAGTTTGCCAAGGAGATCATCGACATCATCATCGCGGCCATCATCTACCTGAGCGCCTTCGCGCTGCTGGTGCAGGGCGGCATCGCCCGCCTGCTCAGCCGCAAGCATGAGCGCGCCGCCGGGAAGGAGGATAATTGATGCTTATTTTCGCGGACATTTTGAGCTCCACCATCCTCTTCGCGGTGCCGCTTCTGCTGGTGGCGCTGGGCGGCATGTTCTCTGAGCGCAGCGGCATCATCAACATCGCCTTGGAGGGCATCATGATCGTCGGCGCGCTGTTGAGCTGCCTGTTTCTGCGCGCCATGGATCAGCTCGGCTGGGGGGCCGCGCATCCGCAGCTGGCGGTGTTCTGCGCCATCCTCGTGGCGGCGCTCTCGGGCGCGGTGTTCTCCATGCTGCTGGCCTTTGCCTCCGTACACCTGAAGGCCAACCAGACCATCGGCGGCACGGCGCTGAACATGCTCGCGCCCGCGTTCGCCATCGTGCTGACCTGGGCCATCCAGGGGCAGGGGCAAACGACCATCGCCATCCCCAAGTGGGTGCGCATCACCAGCGAGGCTTCGCAGGAGGTGTTCTTCAACCGCCTGATCTTCAAGAGCCTCTATTTGACCACGCCCATCGCCATCCTGCTGCTCATCGCCTCGGTCATCATCCTCTACAAGACGCGGCTGGGGCTGCGCCTGCGCTCCTGCGGCGAGCACCCGCAGGCGGCGGACAGCGTGGGCATCAACGTCTACAAGATGCGCTACATCGGCGTGTTCATCTCCGGCATGCTGGGCGGCATCGGCGGCCTGGCCTTTACGGTGGCCTCCGGCTCCGGCTTCCAGAGCCAGGTGGCGGGCTACGGCTTCCTCGCGCTGGCGGTGATGATCTTCGGCAACTGGAAGCCCCTCAACATCCTCGGGGCCTCGCTGTTCTTCGCCTTTTTCAAAATCCTCGGCTCGTACTCGAGCGCCATTCCCTTTCTGCCGGATTTCGAGGGCATCAAGTCCAGCGAATACATCTACCTGATGCTCCCCTATGTGGTGACGATGATCGTGCTGGTGCTGACGTCCAAGAAGTCCCGCGCGCCGAAGGCCGAGGGCATCCCTTACGACAAGGGCAGCCGCTGACGGCTGTCGCGAAAAGCGGCCCCGCTTTATGCGAGCGGGGCCGTGCGCATTGAAAAGGAGGGCGTAATATGGGATGCGCGCATCGCCCGAAAGACGCCCTGCGCGCGGCGTTCTGCGGCTTTTTTTCAGAGGGCGTTTACACCTGCAAACGCTGCGGAAAGGACATTCACTGGAAAAGCGACTCGCTGCGCATGTGGGTGCAACTCGTTTGTTGCGGCGTGGGCATCATCGCCGCGGCGATCCTGTTTTTCATCCTCGCGTTCTTTCTCCCGCCCCTCGGCGCGGGACTGCTCGCGGTGCTGATCGGCTTCACGCTCGGCGCGGTCATGGCCGTCCATGTCGTTCGCACGGGCAACTACTTTATTACCTGGGAGGAGGAGCGGGACAAAGGCGGGCCGGATCCGCTTTTTCCCCGCTAAGGAGGGGCCTCTATGCGTTCCATGAGCATGTATGACCTGACCCTGTACCTGATCGTTCTGGCGCTGCTGGAGGCGCTGTGCTGGTGGCTGGGCGCGTGGTTTTTTGCCGCGCTGTTTCTGGCGCTGTACGCCGTCTTTGCCGTCGCATCGCTGCGCAACGACCTGATCTTACGCTATGACAGGGTGATCGTCGTCCTTCGCGGGAAACCGTACCCGCTGGAATGGGAGGACGTCGAGCGCGTCAAGCGCGAATACCGCCTCGCGTTTGAACCTGTATACAGATTTACGCTGAAAAAGGATGTACGCGCGGCACTGCCTGCGCAAAAGTTGCCCTTGGACATTTACACCACGTCGGCGGTACGGCGCATTATCGCAGCGCACATGGAGATCGACGAAAGCGCCAGGGACGCCCTGCGGGAATTTCTGCGGCATCCCTGGCGGCGCGACGGGCGCTGAAACTACCCGCGCGGCAGGATGAGCCGCACGGCATTGTGCAGATTTTGGATGTCGATATTCTCCGCGCCGGACTGGAACTCGCCGTCGAGCGTCCAATCCATGTCCTTGGGAGCGGAGATGCGCAGGCGGCTGGCCTGGAAAAAACAGAGCAGCTCATTGTCATACTGGCGGCTCTGCAGCGCCACAGCCGCGGCGATGAGTTGGCCGATGTGCTCCGGCCGGCGCACGAGCAGGACTTCGAACTTGCCATCGTGGAGGTTCACGCGGCTGGGGTCGAGCTTGAGCACGCCGCCCATGGAGGTGGAATTGCCCGCCATGCCGAAGATGAACTCGCCCTCGGCGCCATCCTCCTCGCCTTCGACGCGCACTGTATAGGGGCGAAGGGCAGCCAGATCCCTGATGCCTTCAAAGACATAGGCCAAATGGCCGACGGCGTTTTTGACGGTCTGCGGCGCGGCGTAGGAAGCGCGGGTAAAGACGCCGAAGGAAGCCGTGTAGACGAAGCAGCGCCCGTTAAAGGCGCCCACGTCCATGGGCATGGCTTCTCCCTCAACGACGTCGCGCGCGGCTCTGAGAAGGTCGCGGGAAATGCCGTGGCTGGCGGCAAAATCGTTGGTGGAACCCGCGGGCACATAGCCGATGGGCACGTCCCTTCCCGCGTCGAGCATGCCGGAGACGACTTCGTTGAGCGTGCCGTCGCCGCCGATGCAGACTATGCGCTGAAACTCGCCCGCGCGTTCCGCGACCGTCTTTCGCGCCTCCCCCGCTTCCCGGGTCTCCAGCAGATCGGCGATCAGGCCATCCGCTTCGAGGATGGGCAGCATCTCGCCCAGACGACGGCCCGCCTGCATGCGGCCGGCGCGGGGATTGAGGATGACCAGTTGCCTGTCCATGGCAAGCCTCCGTTTCAGGCCCAGGTAGCCTGCATCAATTGCGGATAGACCGCGTCGAGAATGGATACCGCGCGCACGAGCAGCTCCTCGGCGACCGCGCCGACATTTTCGCAGCGGCTGGGGATGTCCATTTCCATCGTGACGACGTTTTTGTCGGGATCGACGACGAATTTGGCGTGGCGGTACTTGCGGTTGATGGCGTTGCAGACGGCATAGAGCTTTTCCAGCCGCTCGGAAGGAAACTTGACCAGGGGCGCGGTGCGGACAGCCACATCGTTGCCCTCGGTGTTGGAGATATAATAGATGCTCGCTCTGGCGAAGTTTCGGCCGCTGAGGGTCACTTCGACCATCGACATGCCGCCCGCCTCGCGGATCCTGCACTTGATATCCTTGCGCAAAAGCGCTTCATAGACAAGCTCTGTCGCCTGAAACACCGCGCACACCTCCCCAGGTGATTATACGTTCGCCAAACGGAAAAGTCAAGAAATACACTACGCTTTGGCGGGCTTCGCGTAGCGCGCGCGATACTCGCGCGGGGTCATATGGAAAAAGCGGCGGAAGATCTGCCCGTAGTGGCTCTGGCTGTTGAAGCCGACCTCGAAACAGATCTCCGCGATGGACTTGTCCGTATCCAAAAGCATCTGCGCAGACATGGACGAGCGATAGCGCAGAAGATATGCCGTCGGCGTCACGCCCAGCGTCTTTTTGAAGGCGCGCAGGCACTCGCGCTCGCCGACGTTGGCGGCGGCGGCGATGTCGGAAAGCTGGATAGGCTCGGCGTAGTGCATGTGGATGAAGTCCAGCATGCGCTTGGCGCGCTCCTCAGACGCCTCGCTGACGCCCTCGTATTCGCGCATGGCGGCGCGCATGTTGCGCACGATGTGCCAGAGGCACTCCGTGAGCCGCGCGCGCACCAGCAGCTCGAAGCCGTATTTGCCCTCGTCATAAATAAGGAAGGCTTCGCGCAGACACTTGAGCACCTGCTGCTGCCACTCCACCTCCGGGGTGAGGCGAAGTATCTTCACCGCGCCGGACTCGACCAGCGGCATCACGTAGCGGCGGGCAAAGACGCTGTCCTCCCGGCCGGCCAGCATGCTGTAGTCGAGCACCAAGGAGATCATGCGGCAGCCCTCGTCGCCGACGATGTCAAAGGCGTGCAGCGCCTCAGCGTTGATGAACATGCCCTCCCCGGCGTTGAGCACAAAGGCGCCCGAGCCGAAGCGAACGCGCGCCGCGCCGCCCACCACCATGCTCAGCTCGATCTCCTCGCGCCAGTGCCAGGAGATCGCGCTGGCGGGATACAGGGCAATATCGGTAAAATATGCGCCGCATGGAAAGCCCGCCGTGCCGCGTACAGCCGCCTCTCTTCTGTCCGCGGAAAGCGTCAGCGAGGTTTTTTGTTGCATGGTTTATTCGCCTCCTTGTCGGGATATTGATAATTATCGGCGAAATCCGAATAGAAATCTCCCCGGAAATCGAGTATGATATAGCCACAGGGACGGAAACGAACCGAGGAGGGATCATTCCATGAAACTGTTCAATATCCACAACACCGAGAACTTCTACAAGGTGATCGATGCTTGCCAGGCTCCCGTTCTGGTTTCGGCTTCTGACGGCCGCAGCGAGGATTTCCGCAACAACACGCTGCTGCGCGAGATCGCGGAAAACGCCTCTCAGGGTGACGGCATCTCGGAAATCGAGCTGCACACCACCTGCCCGCAGGACACGCTCCGTCTGATCGACTACATGACCTACGGCTATAGCGGGTCTTTGGAAAAGAAGTCCGCGTAATGAAAATCGAAGAATCAAGATACTAAAGCGCCCGGGGATGTCCCTGCCGGGCGCGCAGTTTTTTTGGAGCGGCGGAAGCGGCAAAGTGCGCTTTCGCCGCCGTTTTCCGGCCTCAGCCAAAGACCGCCAGCCTGTCCAGCACGAGGATGAGGACAAGGTGCGCGGGATAGAACAGGTAGAACACCCACTTGTTGATGCGCAGGCGCGTGTTGGTGCGGATGTAGATGAACGGCAGCGCCAACAGCGCGAACATCTGCGTGGCAAAGCGCACGCCGAACACCTGATAGCTCCCGCCCTGCAAGCCCCACCACACCATGAAGCCCGCCACCACCGGCAGCGACAAAAGCGGCGTCTGGCAGAAGAGGAAGAACAGCAGCATCAGCAGGATGCCGTTGAAGCCGTAATCCAGCCGCCCGCGGATGATCCAGCAGAACAGCAGCGCCGCCGCGGTGATGACGAGGTGCCGGTCGCGGATCGACCAGAGAAGGATCAGCCCCAGCGCCAGCGAGAGCAGTATGCTGGGATCGTTCCAGCTGGCGATGTAAAAGTTGAGCGCCGCCCGCACGGGCTGCTCGGCAAAGGACACGGCGTACATGGCCGCGTTGGTGTGGTGCATCGCCACCACGTAGATCGGCTGCGCGATCAGCGCCAGCAGGACGACGCGCTGCACGTAGCGCAGCATATCGTGCGTGTAGACGCAGCCGACCGTCAGGCAGTAGGCGTAGATCGGGAAAGCGATGCGCCCGATGATGCGCATGACGCGATACTGCGGAAAGAAGATCGCGCCCATGTGGTCGATGAGCATGGTGACGATGGCGATGAGCTTGAGAAACCCCGTGTCCGTATTGAGGCGGATGTTCATGCCCTCAAACGGCCATGGGATGCTCAGATTTCCCTTTTTGGCCATGTGCTTATCCCAGTGCCCGCACCGCCAACAGGAGCGAACCGACCGCGCCGCTGTTGTTGCCCAGTCCCGGGGGAACGATGTAGGTGTCGATGTGTTCAAGGATGGCCGGATGGCTGACGTAGTTGTTGAGCAGCTCCAATGTGCGCTTGCGCACCATGGGGAACAGGTGCTCCTGATGCATGACGCCGCCGCCGAGCACGATGCGCTCGGGCGAGAGGATCACCGTGGTATTCGCGCACATCTGCGCCAGGTATTCCGCCTCGATCTCCCAGGCGATGTGATCCGGCGGCAGCTCGTGCGCGGGAACGCCCCAGCGCTGCTGCATGGCCTTTCCGCAGGCCATGCCTTCCAGACAGCCGTCGTGGAAGGGGCAGAAGCCGTGCGGGGCGGGGTCTTTCGGATGCGGCCGCATCAGCATGTGGCCCATCTCCGGGTGCACCAGGCCGTGCAGCAGCGTGCCGCGATAGTAGAAGCCGCCGCCCAGACCGGTGCCGATGGTGTAGTACACCAGGCTGCCCAGCCCCTTGCCGGCGCCCATCTCCGCCTCGCCCAGCGCCGCGCCGTTGACGTCGGTATCAAAGCCCACGGGCACGCCCAGCGCCTCCATCAGCCTGCCGCGCACGGATACGTGGCTCCAGCCGGGCTTGGGCGTGTTGGTGATGTAGCCATATGTTGGGGAATCCTCGTTGAGATCCACAGGGCCAAAACAACTCACGCCAAGCGCCTCGATGCCCCGGCCCTGAAAGAACGAAATGACGTCCGCAAACGTCGATCCCGGGTCGCGCGTGGGGTAACTCTCCCGCTCAAAGACTTCGCCCTTTTCATTGCCCAAGGCGCAGACCATCTTTGTCCCGCCAGTTTCCAAAGCTCCCAGCAACACGGACATCCCTCCTATTATGATCTTGTTACTATCATATACTTTTCCGGGCGATTCGTCAACCCTGAAAAGCTCCGAAATGTGCGGATGAAACTTGACAGGTTTGTCCGTGTCGACAAAAAAGCCCTGCCCCGTTGCATCCGGGGCAGGGCTCAGGTTCATGGCTTGGCCTTGGGTTTGAAAATGAGCGCGTTAAGAAGGCCAAAGAAGATCGCCGCGGCGATGCCCGCCGCCGCGCGCGTCACGCCGCCGGCGAGCGCGCCGAGAACGCCGTAACTGTTCACGGCTTCGATGGCGCCCATGGCCAGCGAGTAACCAAAGCCGGTGAGCGGCACCGTGGCCCCCGCGCCGGCGAAGTCCACCAGCGGCTTGTAGACGCCCAGGGCGGTGAGGAACACGCCCGCCGTGACAAACAGTACCAGTATGCGGGCGTTGGTCAGCTTCGTGGTCTGGATGAGCACCTGCCCCACCACGCAGATGAGCCCGCCGACCACGAAAGCCTTGACAAGATCCCAGAAAACTTCCATCATTGCACCTCCAGACGCGCGGCGTAGGCGATGCCGGGGATGGTCTCGGCCTGCATGGTGCTCGTGGGGCTGAGCATGGCCCCGGAGCCGACCAGAAGCACGCGCTTCAGTTCCCCGCGCTCCATGCGCTTCATCAGCCAGCCGCAGGAGACCGCCGCCACGCAGCCGCAGCCGCTGCCGCCCGCGTGGGTATCCTGTTCCTGAAAGAACAGCGACGCGCCGCAATCCACCAGCTTTTCCGGCGGCAGCGGGCGCCCGCGCTCGCGCAACAGCCGCAAGAGTATCTCGCGGCCGATCCAGCCGAGGTCGCCGGTGGCGATGAGGTCAAAGTCGTCCGCCGCGGCGCCGGTGTCGTCCAGATGGGCGAGAATGGTCGCTTCCACCGCCGGAGCCATGGCCGCGCCCATGTGGTTGGCGTCCTTGATCTTGCGATCGACGATGCGCCCCAGCGTGCCGGCAGTGACGTGCAGGCCCGGGCCCTCCTCCGCCGCGAGCAGCGCGCAGCCCGCAGCCGTGGCCGTCCACTGGGCCGAGGGCGGGCGTTGCGTGCCCATCTCCAAGGGGAAGCGGAACTGCCGCTCCGCCGTACAGAAGTGGCTGGAGGCGGCGCAGAGGGCGTTTTGCAGATAGCCGCCGCTGACCAGCGCCGCGGCCAGCACCAGCCCCTCCACAAACGTCGAGCAGGCACCGTAGAGGCCCACCAGCGGCACGCCCAGGGCGCGGGCGGCAAAACCCGTGGCGATGATCTGGTCGTTGAGATCGCCGCTGAAGAGCGCCTGCGCATCCTCCGGGACGACGTCCGCGTCGGTCATGGCGCGCGCCACACAGCGGCGCAGCATCTCACTCTCCCCCATCTCCCAGGTCTTCTGTCCAAAGAGATCGTCCCGCGAGACTTCGTCGAACCACGCCGCCAGCGGGCCCTCGCTTTCCTTGGGGCCGACGATGGAGGCATGCGCGGCGACGCGCGGCGGGCGATCGTAGAGGAACGTGCGCTCCCCGACCCTCACAAGAACCACTCCTTTACCGCCCAGTAGACGAGGCCGACGACGATGGAGGCGCTGATGCCGTAGGTGAGCACCGGCCCGGCGATCTGAAACAGCTTCGCGCCGAGCCCGAGCACCATTCCCTCGCGGCGGAACTCGATGGCGGGCGCGGCCACGGAATTGGCAAAGCCGGTGATGGGCACCACGGAGCCGGCGCCGGCATACTTGCCGATGCGGTCATAAACGCCGATGCCGGTGAGCGTCGTGCCGAGGAAGATCAGGGCGCAGCTGGTGAACATCGGCGCGGTCAGTTCGCCCAGCTCCAGCGTCCGCGCCAGCATGGTCAGCGCCTGACCAATGGCACAGATGAGGCCGCCGACCCAGAAGGCGCGCAGGCAGCCGCGCAGGTGGCGCGAGCCCGGCGTCAATTCGTCCACGAGGCGCGCGTAGCGCTGTTCCTGGGGCGTTTTTTGTTCGTTCATGGTTTTTCCTCCTTCGCGCGCAGGCCCGTGTCGGCGCGTCGGGCGCACATGCGCGTTTCGCGGTCGCCGGGGCGAGGCTGGTATTCCAGCGCGAAGCCGGGGATGCTCTGTCGCTCGTCAGGCACGCGAACACCCCGCTTCCAGGCGCACGAACATCGCGCCGTCGTAGCGCGGCGGCGATTCCTGGCGCAAGGCGCTGACCAGCATCATGGCCAGCACCGCCGCTGCCCAGAAAAGCAGGAACCAGCGGCCAAAGCGCACACGTCTGTTGCTCTGCTGCATATTTATCCCTCCGGGCATATTGTCTGCAAACAGAAGGCGTTTATGCGCGCGAGACACGTTCAGCGCCTCATACGCTCCACTTGCTCCGCCGCGCGCGCGTCCATCGACGCGACTGCGTCGGCGCTGGCGCGCAGGGCTGCCAGCTCGTCCGGCGCCAGCTTGATGGGAATGCGGCGCAGCACGCCCGCGCGCCCCACCACGCACGGCAGGCTCAGACAAACGCCCTCGAGCCCGTATTCCCCGGACAGGCGCGAGGAAACGGTGAGAATGGAGCGTTCATCCCGCAGGACGGCCCGCGCAATGCGGCATACCGCCACGGCGATGGCGTAAAACGTCGCTCCTTTCCAGGCGATGACGCGGTCCGCCGCATGCCGGACGTTTTCGTCAAAAGCGGCGCGCATCACCTCCGGCAGTCGCGCGTCACAGACGCCGCAGTGGTCGCAGTATTCCTCCAGCGTCATACCCGCGATGGACATGGCGCTCCACGCGGGCAGCTCGCTGTCGCCATGCTCGCCCAGCACGATGGCATGGATGCTGGCCGCGTCCACGCCCGTATGCAAGCTGAGCATGTAGCGCATGCGCAGGCTATCGAGCACAGTGCCGCTGCCAAGTACGCGCTGGGGTGGAAAGCCGGTACAGGCGAGAGCCGCGCTTGTGAGCGCATCCACTGGATTGGCGACCACCAATACCACGGCCTCCGGTGCGCGGCGGATGATCTCCTCTGCCGCCGCGCGCGTCACGGCAAGGTTGCGCGATAAAAGGTCGCGCCGCGTCTCTCCGGGCCGCTGGTTTGCCCCCGCCGTCATGACCACCAAGTCCGCCCCTCCAAGCATTTCATATCCGCCGCCCACAAACCGTGCGGCAGGCAGCAACGGCGCGGCGTGGGCGATATCCAGCGCTTCGCCGCGCGCCTTGTCCGTCTTTACATCAATCAGGGCCAGTTCCTCCGCCAACCCCGCCTGCGCCAATGCGAAAGCGCATGTCGCGCCTACTTGCCCCGCGCCGATAATTGCGATTTTTGCCATGTTTATCTCCTCCGGCGTCAGTTTGCGCAGAAAGCAGAAAAAAGATCGCTTGCGCGGCAAAAAAGCGCAACAAAAAAGGCCGCCTTTCGGTGGCCTCAAAAGAATCCTCATGTCAGGATCAGGTATTCTTCATCACAACTTCCTCGACCGCGTCCGCAACCTTCTCGCAGGCGTCGCAGCAGTCCTCAAGGCAGGCGTAGATGTCCCGCCAGGCGATCAGCTCAAATGGGTCGCTACAAGTGAGTTTGAGGTTGCGCATGGCTTCGCGGTGGAGCCTGTCGCCCTCTTCTTCCATGGTGTTGATGGCAATGATGCTCTCCATCAGCTTATCGGACTTTTTGTAATTCTCGAACTCCGCCATCAGCTTTTGCAGCTCCTGGCACTGTTTGACGATGAGATCGACCATCGGCATCACATCCGGGCGGCACTTGCGGATGTCGTTCATGTAAAGGCTAAGCACAACTTCCTCAATCAGGTCGACGATCTCGTCAAGCACATGGGAAATGTTGACAATATCCTCGCGATCAATGGGCGGCAGAAATTCGCGCAACAGACGGCTCATCATGTCGTGCTTTTTCAAGTCCGCAGCGTGCTCGATCTCGTGGATGGCGTCCGCCTCCTGGCGCAACCTGTCCGGCTGAAAGTCGGCGAACATGGCGTTGAGCGCCGTCGAAGCCTTGCACGCGCAGTCGATCATCTCACAAAAGAACGTAAAGTAGCTGTACCCTGTCTTCTTGGCCAAAATGCCCCACTCCTTCAATTAAAAGATCGCGATGAACAGCTTTGCCATGAGAAAGCCGACCAGTCCACAGCCGGGGAACGTCAAGACCCATGTGAGCACCATCTCGCGCACAACGCTCCAGTTGACGCTCTTGAGGCGGCGCGCCGCGCCCACGCCCATGATGGCGGTGGTCTTGGTGTGCGTAGTGGAAACGGGGATGCCCGTCACTGAGGAGAGCAGCAGACAGCCCGCCGCGGCCAGATCCGCGGAAAAGCCCTGATGCACGTCGAGCTTGACCATGTCCATGCCCACGGACTTGATGATGCGCAGACCGCCGATGGACGTGCCCAGGCCCATGACGATGGCGCACAGCGCCATCAGCCAGATGGGTATTTCCACCGTGCCCATCTCCGCCTGACCGCTGGAGAGCGCCATGCCGAGGAGGAACACGCCGATGAACTTCTGCCCGTCCTGCGCGCCGTGCATGAAGGCCATGGCCGCCGCGCCGCCGATCTGCGCCGCGCGGAAGCCCTTGTTGGCGCGCCGGCGCTCGGCGTGGCGGAAGAGCAGCGCCACGAGTTTGGCGACGATAAAGCCCAATACGAAGCCCAGGAGCGTCGAGAGCACCAGGCCGTAGACGACCTTGAGCCATTCGCCGCCGTTGATGCCGGACATGCCGTTGTGCAGGGCGATGGCTGCGCCGGAAAGACCGGCGATGAGCGCGTGGCTCTCGCTGGTGGGGATGCCGAACTTCCAGGCCGCCGTCGCCCACGTGACGATGGCGACCATCGCCGCGCAAAGTGCCACGAGCGCCTCGTGAGCGTCGCCGCCGAAATCCACCATATTGTAGATCGTTTCCGCGACCTTTTTGTTGATGAGCGTCATGACCAGAACGCCGAGGAAATTGAAGATGGCCGCCATGATGATCGCCGGACGAGGGCGCATGGCGCGTGTGGAAACGCATGTGGCGATGGCGTTGGGCGCGTCCGTCCAACCATTGACGAGGATCACGGCCAGCGTGAGGATGCTGGTGACGATCAGCGTCGGGTATTGGCCCATCATCGCGAAGTAACCGGAAATGTCAAGAAAACTGGAACTGGGCATAGGTGAGATCCCGCTCCCTTCTGTCAAGCAGCCGGTAAATGTTAACGAGGTCCATACACTTATCTATATTATAGCATACTATTTCGCACTGCGACGGGAATTTCTACAAGTTTTTGCAAGTGTTTTGTTAAGATGCGGGGCTAATTTCATCAAAACAGGTGCTTTGAAGGCAAAACACGCAAAAAAGCGGTCCGAAAGTCTGTGTCCGGACCGATCTATATGTCTTTTTTATGCTATCGGATGGCGCAAATGTCGAACAAAGGCGAGCAGCTCGTCAAAACCGCCGCGCGGCCAGCGGGAAATATCCGCGCCATCGCGGTTGATGAGGCAATTCTTGAGCAGAAAGACGCGCATGCCCAGCGTTTCAGCCACCATGTCCTCCCCTACGTCGTTGCCGACCATCAGACATTCCTCCGCGCGCAGGCCGAGGGCGGTAAGCACGTCCGCGTAATAGGCCGGGTTCGGTTTGCT
>DVGE01000325.1 GCA_018712885.1 Candidatus Pullichristensenella stercoripullorum
AAGCGGGGAGGCGTCCTCTTAGCCCTGCTTCTGCTTGTGCTTGGGGTTCTCGCAGATGATCATCACGCGGCCCTTGCGCTTGATGACCTTGCACTTTTCGCAGATGGGCTTCACCGAAGGCCTTACTTTCATGGTGGTTTCCTCCTTCAAGTCGGGGCTTGGAAGCCCTTAGTTCTTGCTGCGCCAGGTGATGCGGCCGCGGGTGAGGTCGTAGGGCGAAAGCTCTATCGTCACCTTGTCGCCGGGGTAGATGCGGATGTAGTTCATGCGCATCTTGCCGGAAACGTGGGCCAGTATCTTGTGGCCGTTGGGCAATTCTACTTCAAACATGGCGTTGGGGAAGGATTCCGTGACAACGCCCTCGACTTCGATAACATCAGACTTGGACAAGTTTTTCCTCCTCCTCGCGTATCCACGAACGCAACGTGTGATCCTCGATCGTCCGGCCGGCCGCGATGTCGCCATTGCGGGCGATAAGCGGCTGAAGATGCTTCTTGCGCTTCTTTTTGGGGCGGTCAAAGGTGCGCAGACGGCCGTCGCAGGTGAGGACGAAATCCTCGTCCACCACCTCGACCACTACGCACAGCCTGCCTTTGTCCCGTCCGGCTTTGGAGCGGGCCAGACGGCCCCTCTCTACGGCGGGGGCGCTCATCGCGCCATCTCCCGGACGTTCGCCCCGGGGCAGGAAAGCACCTCGGGTTCGCCGTCGGTCACCAGCACGGTGTGCTCATAGTGCGAGCAGAGGCTTTGGTCGCGCGTAGCCACCGTCCAGTCGTTGTCGTAGAGATACACGTGCCAGTCGCCCATGCAGATCATCGGCTCGATGGCCAGCGTCATGCCCGGCTGCAGCCGCACGCCGCGCCCGGGGCGGCCGAAGTTGGGGATGGACGGGTCTTCGTGCATTTCCTCGCCGATGCCGTGGCCGCACAGATCGCGGATGACGCCGTAGCCCTGCGCCTCGGCGTATGCCTGCACCGCGTGGGAGATGTCGCCCAGGCGGTTGCCGGCGCGGGCCTGGTCGGCGCCCAGCCAGAAGCACTTTTCCGTATCGCGGATGAGCTTTTCAGCCTCGGGGCTGATATGGCCCACCGGCACGGTGAGCGCGCTGTCGGACTGCCAGCCGTTCAGGATCACGCCGCAGTCGATGGAGAGGATCTGCCCCTCCCGCAGGCGGTCTTTGGTGGCAAAGCCGTGCACGACCTGATCGTCTACGGACGCGCAGATGGAGAAGGGAAACCCTTCAAAGCCCTTGAACGAGGGGATGGCGCCGGCCTCGCGGATGCGCTTTTCGGCGAGGCGATCCAGTTCCAGCGTGGTCACGCCGGGCTGCACCGCCGCGCGAAGCGTTTGCAGCACATCGTGCAGCAGCGCTCCGGCGGCGCGCATCTTCTCGATCTGGGACGCGGATTTGATGGTGATCATCGCGCTACTCCAGGGCGGCGAGGATGCTGGCGAGCACTTCCTCGGGGGGACAGTCGCCGTTGACGGTCGTGATCTTGCCCTTGCCTTCATAGTAACCGATCAGCGGCGCGGTCTGCTCGTGGTAGACCTTGAGGCGCTGACGGATGGTGACGGGCTGATCGTCATCGCGGTGGGTGAGCGTCCAGCCGCAAACGGGGCAGACGCCGGGATCGGTGAGCTTGGAGATGTGGAATGTGCCGCTGCACTTGCCGCACACCCGACGCCCGGTGAGGCGGTCGAGCAGACATTCGTCCGGCACGGCGATGTTGATGACGCGGTCCGGGGAAGCGATCTGTTCGAGCGCCTCGGCCTGCTCCACTGTGCGGGGGAAGCCGTCCAGCAGATAGCCGGGCTTGCAGTCCACCATCGAAAGGCGCTCGCGCACCATTTCGATGAGCACTTCGTCAGGCACGAGCTTGCCCGCGTCCATGAACTTCTTGGCGGCGAGGCCCATGGGGGTCTCGTTGCGCACAGCCGCGCGCAGCATGTTGCCGGTGGAGATGTGCGGCACGTTCAGGCGCGAGGAGACCCCCAGCGCCTGCGTGCCCTTGCCCGCGCCTGGCGGGCCGAGAAAGATCAGCTTCATATTCCGTTCCCTCCCGGTCAGTTCAAAAAGCCCTTGTAATGCCGCATGGTCATCTGGCTCTCGAGCTGGCGCATGGTCTCCATGGCGACCGACACGGCGATCAGCAGCGACGAGGCCGCGAACGGCAGGCTGATGCCGGCGATGGCGTAGATGATGGTGGGCAGCACCGCCAAGAGCGCCAGGAACAGCGCGCCAAAGAGCGTGATGCGTCGAGAGATCTTGAGGATGAAGTCAGAGGTCGGCTTGCCCTGGCGGATGCCGGGGATCATGCCGCCGTTCTGCTGCATGTTCTTGGCGATCTCCACGGGGTTGAAGGAGATGGAGGAGTAGAAGAACGTGAAGGCGACGATCAGCAGCGCGAAGATGACCTGGTACCCCCAGCTCATGGCGTGCACGTTGTCGTTCCACCAAAGGGAAATCGACGAGTTCGGGAAGAACGCGAAGATGGTGGCGGGGAACTGCATGATCGCCGAAGCGAAGATCAGCGGAAGCACGCCGCTGGCGTTGATCTTCAGCGGGATGTGGGTGGACTGGCCGCCGTACATCTTGCGGCCGACCACGCGCTTGGCGTACTGCACCGGCACGCGGCGCTCGCCAAGGTCGATGAAGGTGACGCCCACGATCAGCACCAGGAAGACGATGATCATGCCCAGGAAGTTGCCCAGCGGGAACTGGGAAGCGTCCACAAACAGCGTGTAGATGTAGCTGCCGATGGTGCCGGCGAAGTTGGAGATGATGCCGGCGAAGATCAGGAGGCTGATGCCGTTGCCGATGCCGTTTTCGGTGATGCGCTCGCCGATCCACATGGCCAGCGCCGTGCCGGCGGCAAGGCAGAAGCCGATGGTGATCAGGCCGAGCGGGCCCTGCGTGGATGCGCCAAGACCCGCGGTGAGCGCCACGGCCTGCACAAAGCCGAGGCCGACGGTGACGTAGCGGGTGATCTGCGCGATCTTCTTGCGGCCCTCTTCGCCCTGCTTGTTCAGCTCCTCCAACTTGGGGATGGCGACGGTGAGCAGCTGCATGATGATCGAGGCGTTGATGTAGGGCGTGATGCCCATGGCCATGATCGAGTAGTTGGCAAGGTCCGCGCCGGTCATCTGGTTGATGAAGCCCAGAAGCGAGAAGCGTTTGATCGCGTCCTGAATCACGGCGGTGTCAACGCCCGGGGTGGGGATGAAGCACAGCACGCGGTAGATCAGCAGCATGAACAGCGTGTAGAGGATCTTCTTGCGCAGCTCGGTGATCTTCCAGGCATTTTTCAGCGTCTGAAACATATCAGATCACCTCGGCCTTCCCGCCTGCCGCCTCGATCTTTTCCTTCGCGGTGGCGGTGAACTTGTTCGCCTGCACGGTGAGCTTCTTGTTCAGTTCGCCATCGCCCATGATCTTGATGCCATCGCCGATCTTCTTGATGATGCCCATCTCGATCAGCTCGACCGGGCCGACGGTGGCGCCGTCCTCGAACACGTCGAGGCGGGAGACATTGATGGCGACGTATTCCTTGCGGAAGTTGTTGGTGAAGCCGCGCTTGGGCAGGCGCATGGTCAGGGGCATCTGGCCGCCTTCAAATCCGGGCCGCTTGCCGCCGCCGGAACGCGCCTTGGCGCCCTTGTGGCCCTTGCCGGAAGTCTTGCCAAGGCCCGAGCCGATGCCTCGGCCCAGACGCTTGCGGGCGCTGGTCGCGCCTTCCGCG